>JABEVI010000228.1 GCA_013044085.1 Steroidobacteraceae bacterium | reverse complement strand
GGACCCGCGCCCCAGTGCGTAATCGTCCAGACAGTCGGCGCGCAGGGCAGCGAACGCCGCGGCGAAATGCTCGTCCTTCAGGACTTGTTCATCGAGCGCCGACAACTCCCCGGCCGGTAGTTCCTCGAGAAGATAGGCGAGCAACCGCTCGCGGGAAACCTCGAGTCGCACCGGCATCTAGCCATCCTCCTGCGTATTAGTGTCTGCGCCGGGCGGCACGTCACGCTCGGGTTCGCCCAGTCTGAGGCGTACGGCCCTCTCCAGTCGCTGGCGCAGTCGCAGCATCCGGTTGCGCAGGGCGTGAATCGACAGCCCTAGCCCGCGGGCCATCGCTTCCCGCGCCCGCATCCGCTCGCCGCCGCCACCGCTGTAGTAGTCGGTCAACATCTGCCGCGCATCATGCGGCAATTCGGCGAGACCAGCTTCGAATGCCGTGCGCAGCGAGTCCTCCCGCATCAGCGGATCGGCCTGCGGCGGCGCGTCCGACCCTTCAGTTCCGAGCAAGCTCGCCAGCGCCGCACGTTCGCGATGCAGCTTACGACGCTCTTCGAGCATCACCAGTCGCGCGATGCCCGCGAGATATGCCTCGACGTTGAGCACCACCTCACCTTCGCTCAGGCGTCTCGCCATGCGGTTGAAGGCCTCGTCCGTGGCCTCGAATGGGTGCGGCACGCCGTGCAGCGAGAAATAACGTGCCAGACGCGCTCTGAGCCGTTCGTACTCGAGCGCCGCCCGTGCCGGGTCGGTGTCGAGCGTTCGCAGCAGCGCGCGCAGCGCGCCCTCGTCGAGCTGCCACCGCGGCGTCTGGCGCGGCCGACTCGAATCGTTCATCGCAGCGGCTCTCCCATTCCTTCGATGGAAAACGCCGCCCAGTAATAGGGCGCCGCGTAGCGAGCGGAGCGGAGGAATGTCTTCTGCGCTTTCTGCAGCGCTTGCGCCGGCGCGAGCCTTCCTGGCAGCAGATCGGCGTAAAATGACCGCATCAACCGAGCGGTGGCCCGGTCTTGCACGCTCCAGAGAGTGCCGAGCACCGCATGGGCGCCTGCCATCAGGAACGCACGGTACAGTCCCACCAAGCCCTCGCCCGGCACGTCGCGCCCGCCGAGGGTGTGGCAACTGCTCAGCACCACCAGGTCGACCGGCATATCGAGCGCATAGATGTCGCGCAGCCACAGCACGTCCGGCTCCGGCGCGCCATCACGATGGAAGCGGGTCAATACCAATCCGGAAAACTCCGGATGAGCGGCATCGAGCAAGGTGTGTACGGCGAAGTGCGCCACGGCGAAGCGGCGCCACGGCGTCCGACGCACGGCTTTCACCGTGGCGCCGAACCCTAGATGCACCGTGGCCGTGTCCCCGCTCAGGGTTGAGATTGCGCGCGCCTCCCGGGCCGAAGCCGGCAAGCGCGCCAGATGCGAAAGACGCGCATTCGGCGCCCATCGGAGCGATGCGACGCGCGGATTGGTCGTGGGCATCCGCGCCGCGAGACGCGGGTCGTCGCGGTCGTACACGGGGTCGGCGAACACCGCGATCGATGTCGCTCGTCGATTCGGCGGGGCACGGTTCTGCATGGGATCGGCCGCAAGCGAGGCCATGACCGCGGCGGACGGCTCCTCGGTCACGGCCGTGGATTCGAGCAGCGGCTTTGGATCACCCGCGGGCCGCAGTGCTGCGAACGGGATGCCGAACAACGGACCGTCGGGCACCACGTAGAGCGTCTCGATGCCCCGCAATCGCCGGCGCGTGGGCAGGAGTTGTGCGCCCAGCCGGGCAGCGAGATTGGCGGCTCGCTCATCGGCGGCGGCGATGCGTGCGTTTCGACGCTGCAGATTCTCGCCTGGCAGCGTCCTGGAGCGTGCGGTCAGCGCCTCGCGAAACGCCCGAACCTCGGGCGCCAGTACCTTGGCACCGGCCAGCGGCAAGGTCGTGATCCGGCGGTGACGAATCAGCCAGGCGTAGCCGCGCTGCGCGCCGATCCAATACTCGAGCACTGCGTCGTGGTCGCCGAGGAGGTGCCGCTGCAGCTGGCGTAGGGGCATCGGGCGCGCATCGGCGAGCGCCGCGTACCGGCGGCTGCTCGAGCGCGCGAGCGCCTCGAGTCGGTCCTGCTTGTTCTGCAGCGCTTCGATCCGCCTGTGCACTGATGCGACGCGTGCCGGAGTCGCGGTGGGATCTTGCAGGAGATCGCGCGAGTCCGCGTAGGCCGCATCGAGTTCGGTATCGGTGCGACGCATCGAACGCGCCAGGCTGGCTGGCAGAAGCGTCGAACTGACGTGGGCCGCATCGGCCACCGCGTCCAGCAGCGTCCGCGCCCGCGCGCGCTCCACCAAGCGCAGCGCCGCATGCGCAAAGCCGGCACCCGGGTGAGCTTGCCGCAGCTCCATGAGGATGCTCACGCCCAGATCGTAGTATGCGTGCTCGGAAGCGAAGTAGGCGGTGCGCAGTTGCTTCGCCGCGAGCGTGGATCGAACCGATCCGATCAGATTCACCGCCCGCTGGATGTGCAGTCGCGCCCGATTGAGCGCCTGCCGGCGCCAGTCGAGCCGGGCGAGGCTGCCCTCGGCGCTCGCCATGTCAAGCCGCGCAGATTGAGGCCGCCACAGAGCCAGTGCGCGTCGGTAATCGGCGCGGGCGGCGGGCAGGTGTTGCTCACCCGCCTGCAGGTCGCCGAGCGCGAGCCAGGCGGCGGCCTCGCTGTCGAACTGACCGATCTTTTCCGCGAGAGAGATCGCCCGGCGATAGGCGGCGCGCGCGCGCCGCCTCTCACCGAGGGAGGCATAATCGCGGCCGAGGCCGAGCAGCAAAAAGGTCTGCTCGCGCGGCAAGCCAAGTGCGGTGGCGCGGTTTAGGCCCTCGAGGTCGGAGGCGAGCGCCGCGTGCGCATCACCGCCGTCGCGGCTCGCATCCGCGAGATTGACCAACACCTCGAGCTGCGTCGCGGCGTCATGCGCCGCATCCGCAAAGCGCACCGCCTTGGCGAGCGCGGCGCGCGAATCGGCCGGTTCATCCAGCGAAAGGTACAGTTCGCCGAGGCCGTTCCAGACCGCCGCCTCGCGGGCCGGGTAGGGTTGCCGCCGCAGCGCGTCGAGCGCCCGTCGGAAATCGGCAAAGGCCTGATCGAACTCCCCGCGCGCGCGGTGAAACTCCGCAATCGCCTCGAGGTCGAAGTCCACCCCGAACGCATCACCGATTTCCCGGGCAATCGTCAGCGACTGGTGTGCGGTGCGCAGTGCGAGCCCGGTGCGACCGGTCTCGTACTCGATATAGGCGAGATTGCCGAGGACGACGTCTTGCCAGTACCGGTCGCCGGTGCGTCGATACAACCGCAATGCCTGCCGCGCCGCCTTGATTGCGGATGGGTAGCGTGCCTGGTAGGCATCCACCGACGAGAGTGTCTTCCACGCCAGCGCCTCGCCCGGCCGGTCGCCGCGATCGGGCAGCGTGACCGCCGTGCGCGCAAGCGGCGCCGCGGCCGCATAGTCGCCGCGATCGAACACATCGAGGCGTGCCTCGCCGATCAGGGCCGCGCGCAAGAGCCGCGCATCGCCGATCCGTCGTGCGAGGCGTTGCGCTTCTCGATAGCCCGCGAGAGCCCCCGCCCAGGTCGCGGGCGCGCCGCGGTGCCGCGCCCATTCGGCGCGCGCGAGATACTGCTCGGCCGTCGCGCGTTCGTGGTCGACGGCCGTGCTCGCACGCACCGTCGAGACGCGGATCCAGCCGGTGGCCGTTTGGTGCAGATCATACGCATCTAGCGTCAGGCGATACCTCCCGAGGGAAGCCGCCACCAGTGTTGCGCGGATCAGCCCCCCCTTGCCGCTGTCGCAGAAGCGCCGCTCCGGCGCCGCGTCACCCGGCGCACGCAGATCGAGCAGCGTGAAATGCCGGGTCTGTTCGATGCGCACCTGTACGGTATCGCCCGCGGGCACGGTGACGGAGAATTCCGCTGGATGGTGGGCGTCGACCCGGTAGGCCACTGCGTCCCCGGGATTCAAGGAACGCGCGCCGGCAACCGCAGAATCAAGCGCGGCCGATAGCGTCAACGACGCTAGCACCACCGCGACCGAGCGCCTCGAGATCCGGCACCCGAAGATTCTATAAGACATGATGGACGCGCGACGCGGATCGCGCTGATCGTATACGCCGGTCCCGTGGCATTGGCGGGACTGTCGGGTCTCGGTCGTCGCAACGCTCATGAGCGAGCATGGTACCGTAAGCACCCGTGGACAAGACGACAACCGGGGTCGCCCGCAAACTCCTAAGCCGCTGGCGCCTGCCGATTGCGCTTGCCGCGGCGCTCGCGACGTTCCAGGCGGCGGGCTGGACCGAGGCGTTGGAGTATCGACGCGCGGCGGTGCTGAGCGGCGAACTGTGGCGGATCGTGACCGGCAGCTTCGTGCACCTCGGCTGGGTCCATCTCGCGCGCGATACGCTCGGCTTGTTCCTGATCTGGGGTCTGTTCCCGGAGACGCTGGATGAGCGAACGGGAGTCGGACTGCTGTTCGCGAGCGCTCTTGCGGTCGGTTCTGGACTCCTCGCATTCAGTCCACAGATCGCCTGGTATGTCGGCATCTCAGGTCCGCTGTTCGGCCTCTTTTGCGCCGGCGCGCTCTGCGAATTTCCAAAACGCCCGCTTACTGCGGGCGCGCTCCTACTCGGCATGGCCGCGGTGATCGGCTGGACCTTGCATGCCGGCGCGCTTCCCGGAGAAACCCGCGGACTCGGCGGCAGGGTCGTCCCTCAGGCGCACCTGTACGGGGCGATTGGCGGTGCGATATTCGTGCTGCTCCGGACAAGGACTAACGCACGGCGTGGCGCATGAGAAAATTATGGCGATTTGGCGGGAGCTCTGCGGGCGGCGCGGCACGCTGGAGTCGGCGGCCCGCGACTGATGGTCCTGGGTCCGGGGCGCCGGTCGCTGCATCGTGACGATTGCGTAATCCGCTGTCACCCAAGGCGGTGGTCGTGCGTTGTGGTGAGAAAGCGCAGCCGCGATGGCGAGCTTGCAACGAGTCCGAATCACCGACCGACAACGGAGAGTACTATGTTCAGCATTTCGATGAAGAATTGGTCGATTGCGATTGCCACCGCGGCGTTTGCTCTTACCGCAGCGAATGCCATGGCCGATACGCACTTTCAAAAGACCCACCCGTGGCGGGAACAGGTCAACAACCGGTTGCAGCGCCAGAACGCGCGCATCCACCAGCAAGTGCGCGAGGGCGAGCTGTCGCATGCGCAGGCTGTGAGGCTGCACGCCCAGGACCGCAGCATCCGGGCGCAGGAGCGGCGGATGGCCGCGCACAATGGGGGACATCTGACCAAGGGTCAGCAGAAATTCCTGAACCGTAGGGAAAATCATATCAGCCACCGTATCGGCCGCTGAGGCGCCCGGCACGTCCCGCCGAACCGCCGCGCTCGTCGTCTGAGGACTGGCGAGCGCGGCCGGTCTCCAAAAAAAGCCCCCGACCAGACGTCAGTCGGCGCGTACGCGGACCCTGGCCGTGGGTACCCGACCGTGGCCGCAGGCACAGAATAGGAGTTCTGCATCCGTCACGGCCGCGGGGGGGCGATACGCCATGCAGGCCTGGGCGAAGTCGCCCATCACGCCCGCAGCAACCTGCGATGCATGCAGCGCAGATCGGCGCCGGTGCAGGCCTTCTGTAAGCAAGTGGACCTGTTCTGAATGTGTCACGTTGTTAGACAAGACTCAATAGGTGGCGCGAGCACCCATTGCCGCAGCAGGAGGGACAGAACTCGCGCTTCTGGCAGCTGAACGCCACCAACTTCTCTGCATGCCATTGCTCGCAACGCACACGCAGGAAACCTTCCTCCAGTCGTCCGTACTTGAGATACGCCTCGAACTCCCGCTGTACGAAATCAGGCGGCGACCGATCGGCTGCGGCGCGCAGATCGCGGAATGCGGGATGGTGCTGCTCGGCTGCCGCCGGTATTCGCCGTCTATATAGCCCTCGGCCGGGTTTGGTTCCTAGTCCTCAAGGCGAAGGCCCGGCATTGGTGGTCCGTTACGGTTATGATCGCGCCAACGGCCTCAAGATCAAACCGGAGGTGTGTTCATGGGCAGACTCCTGCTGGCGTTGGCGGCCTCGGCCGTTTGCGTGAGTTGCACAACCACTGGTCTGTCTTTTGATCAAGGCAGTAGATCCGTCGAGGCCTTCAATCGTTCCTTGAGTCAGGCGACCACTCGCATGGACAACACCGCGATGGTTGCGCTGTGGGAGAATGACGGAATCAGTCTGCTACCGGCGGCGGCGCCCATGGTCGGCAAGCCCAAGATCGCGCGGTTTCTGGCCGGCATTTCCGCCCAATTCCCTCATGCGCGCATGCAGTCGTTCGATATGCAGTGCTTCGATATCGAGACCTCCGGAGACTGGGCATCAGAGTGGTGCCGGGAACACCAGGTCATTTTGCTCGCCAAAGGCAGGCCGGTCTTCGACAGTCGCGGCAAAATGCTGTTGGTACTACATCGAGACCGCGACCATGTGTGGCGCATACACACCGAGATGTGGAATCAGGGTCGTGCGCAGGCCCGGTGATGGCATGTGACCCTCACCAATGCCGGCGGCCCGACGAGCGCCGCGCGGAAAATTATGGCGATTTGGCGGGAGCGACGAGGACGCCGTCCTGATCGCTGTAGACGTGATGTCCCGGTACGAAGGTGACGCCGCCGAATCGTACCGCGACGTCGACATCCCCATCGCCTCGCTTCGCGCTGCGCCGTGGGATGGTGCCGAGCGCTTTGATGCCGATTGCGAGTGTGCCGAGCGCGGCACTGTCGCGGACCGCACCGTGGACGAGTATTCCCGCCCAGCCTTGCGACAAGGCTGAGGCGGCAAGCATGTCGCCTACCAGCGCGCTCGACAGCGAGCCCGCACCATCGACCACGAGTACCATCCCATGACCCGGTTCGCCCAGCAGTTGCTTGACGAGTGCGTTGTCGTGACGGCAGCGGACGGTGCGTATGGCGCCGCTGAAATGCGTCGGCTTTCCGAAATTCCGAAATTGCAGCTCGCAGCACTGCCATTGTTCGTGTGCGTCCATCAGATCGGCGGTAGTGAAGTTCATGGTGTCAAAGATACCGGCGGTATTGCACGAACCCGGTCTTGTCGGCGATCTGTTCGTACAGGATCATCGCCTGTTTGTTGGTCTCGTGGGTCATCCAGTAAACGCGCCTGGACCCGGCCTGACGGGCCTTCTCGTACACAGCCTCGATCAATGCGCGGCCCACCCCCATGCCCCGCGCTTCAGGCGCGGTGAACAGGTCTTCAAGGTAACAAACATCCTCCACCTCCCAGGTGTTGCGGTGGAATATGTAGTGCACGAACCCTGCGAGCGCTCCGTCCTTTTCCGCCACCAGACAATTCACCGGCTCCCTCGCATCAAAAAAGCGATTCCACAAGACGGCCGTGATGTCGGCGGGGAGCGGGGTCTGGTAGAAGTCGAGGTACCCCTTCCACAACGGATCCCATTGAGCGCGGTCGGCGGGTCGAATTTCGCGGATCATTGCATCACTCCTTATGTCAGGCGGCGATCACGTTCGGTCTGCGCGACCTCCAGAACAGCATGAAGCCGAGCAGCACGCTGGCGATGATGCCGCTCATGGCATCGATGAGGAGGCTTCCAGTGATGCCGCCATGATCGAAACCGAAGGCATCGACATAGATCATGTAGGAAATCGGCACCCCGTAGGCCGAGGAGATGAAACAGAAGGTGGTGGAGGCCAGCGGATTGTCGCGACCAATGGTCTCGAGGATGACCGCGATACTGGTGGTGATCGCCAGCGACTGGAACAGGTTCTCGACGATCAGGATGGTGGCGTAGGATGCCGGCGTGTGGGGCAACAGCGTGAGTCCGAGCGTGCCCAGGGCGCCGATGAAGCCGACCGTGAGGTACAGCGGACGCAGCGGCATCAGCCGGCAGAGCGGCCGAAATGCGAGGCAGCCGATGATTCCTCCGGCCGACACGCTGATGCCGCCGACCAGACCGACGAATCCGGGCGAGGCATGGAAGTCGGTACCGCGGCCGCCGAGGAAGTTGGTGAGCGAGAACGTGGCGGCCGGAGCGACAAAGAGCAGGATGGCGACCAACACCTCGCGACTCTTGACCAGCGCGACCAGGTCACCGAAGAACTGAGCGAACGATTCGCGGGCGAGTCTTCGATCGGGTCCCGGTGCCTGCATATACGGGAACGCAAGCGTCGGCAGCATGATGGACGCGCCGATCACGAGGGCGACCGCAAGCGGCGAGAGGTGGCGCACGATCTGGTTGCATCCGACCGCCATGAATCCGAAGCCGCCGACATTGCCGATGGTCATCCACACGCTGACCACCTTGCTTTCCTCGTCGTTCGTGATCGACGATAGCCAGCCGCCCACGGCACTCTGGTAGAGGTAAGAGGCGAGGTAGCCGACTGTCAGCGCGGTCTCGAGCAACACAAGGTGGCCGAGATTGAGGAACGCCACGATCAGGTTGATTGCGGCGACGATCGCCAGAGCGACGGCGTACCATCGGCGGCTGAAACGGACGTCGAGTATGGGACTGAGTAAGAACGCCCAAAAGCCCGGAGATAAGGCGGCGGCACTGAGACCGGCGATGGCATCCTCCGGGACGTGACGGTCGCCGAGAAGCTGGGGGACGGCGAAGGCGACGACCCCACCGTAAAGACCATAGGAGACGTTGCTGAGACCAATGATCCAAATAGGAACGCGATGTCGTCTTGTCACGCGGGCTGGGTCTCGCCATGGCTGAGTGCGTCTAGGCTATCATGGTCTGCGCGGTGTCGGCCGCGGCCGTCTTTGGCGTTCGCAT
>JABEVI010000227.1 GCA_013044085.1 Steroidobacteraceae bacterium | reverse complement strand
TTACGAGTTCCGAACCCGGCAGCAAAACGCGACACGAGGTCGTGCTCACCAAGGCGTTCGAGCATGACGGCGCACCGTGGTATGAACTGGTCGACTCTGCACGGCAAGGCGCTCTGCGGCCGCTGTACGTGAGTGAGCCCGAGCTGCATTTCATCCTTGCGGAAAGCGGCGTCGTCTATTCGCCGAGGCGAGGCACCACGCCGAAGCTGTTGCGTTGAACTCGCCCACGCGGCACATCGGGAATTCCCGCCGCTCACGGAAAGATGTTCTGCCCCTCCTATCGTCACCACCTGTAATCGATAACGATTCTCTTTCGATTTAAGTCGTTGATTTGACAGCGCTCGTCGCGCGGCATAAAAAGTTGTTTCGACCTAGGCAGACTGGCTGTACACGCTACGAGTGGCGACCATGGCGCTGAATCAATTCCAGATCGTGTACTTCGAGGCGACGCGACGTTGCAATCTACGCTGCCCATCCTGTATGACCGGCAGCAACGATCCGCGAAAGGTGCGGCGGCGTGTCCGCAGCGAAATGACGCTCGCCGAGATCCGCGATCGCGTGCTGGTTCCGGCACGCCGTGTCGGCGTCCACACGGTCGGATGGAGCGGTGGCGAGTTCCTGTTGCGCAAGGACGCGCTCGACCTGCTGCGATTGACGGTCGAGATGGATCTGGGATGCTCGGTCCTCAGCAACGGCAAGACGCTGACCCGGCAACGTCTCGAGAAGATCAAGGACGTCACGCGGGGGCGCGCGAAGATTATCGTCGGGCTGAATGCGCTCGACGAGGAAAACCGCTGGAGCCGCGACAGCGACTCCGATCGTTCGCTGCAGGTGTTGAAAGATTGTGCGGAACTCGGACTCGGCCGGCACGTGGTGATCACAATCGGCAAGTACAACACCCAGAGCTTCGACAAGACGATCGACTACATCGTCAAGAACAACATCTCTTACAATAGATCCCCGCTGGTCGCGCGCGGGTCCGGCGCCAACGGCTTCGAGCGGCTGGGATTCGACCGGCACGACCTGGAGAAATACTTCCACCCGGCGCTGCGCCGCAATCCGCACGGCTACGTGAGCTACACGCCGTTCTTCTTGTCGCCGGAGCTGCACGCCGAAGCCTCGGGCGGCATCCGCAACAACACGGTTCCCGAGAATCCTGCGATCGGCTGCTGGGCGGGCTCCTGGCTCGCGATCAACGCCGAAGGCGACGTGTCGGTATGTCCGGTGCTGCTCGACGTGTTGAACGGCGGCAATGTTCGCGATTTTGCGATCGACGAACTCGTCGAACGCAGCGCGCTGTTTGCCGATATCACCGACCGCTCGCGACTCAAGGGCCGCTGTGGACGGTGCCGCTATCAGTACACCTGCGGCGGTTGCCGCGCGATGGCGTACTTTCATACTGGGGACTACCTCGGCGAGGATCCCACCTGCTTCTTCGACCCGGTGGACCGCTCGACGGTGAGCGAGTATGAAGACGAAACCAACAGGGTGTTCAGGAAATACCTGTTGGTTGCGCGTGCCGCCGGCGTTTACAAGCCGCCAGTCAAACGGCGACGGGAGTTTCTATAACCTCGTTGCAATGCCTTTCCCAGGCAGGGTTAGCGGACTCCCTTGGACGTGAGAAACGGCACGTACTTCTTGTCCGTACCCTGGATATGCTTGATCAGCCAGTTCTTCAGGAAGTTCAAGACTTCCAGCGACAGAGTGCTGGTCACGCCCGCCTTGTACTTCGATTGCACGTCGAGCACCTGACGCGTCAGATTCGTATGCTCATTCTTGTGTGCGACGATGTCCGGATACCCGTGTTTCGTCATGTACTCTTCCTCACGACCGAAGTGACTCTTCGTGTAATCGATGAGCCCGTCGAGGATCTTTCCCAACGCCTCCTTTCCCTGCCCGCCCTGCACGGCGTCGTAGAGATTGTTGACCATGCTGACCAGCTTTTTGTGATCTGCGTCGAAGACGCCTATGCCGGTGCTCAATTTATCGCTCCACTCCATTAATGGCATGTGATTCTCCCAGTCAATTTGATTCGGCCGCCATCTGCTCAAGCGTGGTGGATATTTCGTCGACGTTTTTTGCCGCATCGCTGATGAACTTGTCGATCGTCTCGATGACGGTCTTGTCTTCGTCGATGTTGCGGGAAATGATTTCGACTTGATTCTCGATGTCGGCGAAGCTGCGGTGCGTGGCTCCGATCGATTCGCCGACTTGATCCTTGGCTATGCAGACCGCGCTGAGCGCACGAGAGATTTCCTCGGTTGCCTTGGAGGTTCGACTTGCGAGCGTTTTGACCTCGTTCGCGACGACCGCGAATCCGGCTCCGGCTGCGCCTGCACGCGCCGCCTCGATCGTCGCATTGAGCGCCAGTAGATTCGTTTGATTGGCGATGGTCTTGATCAACTCAGACAGGTCGGCGATGGCTTTGACTGCCATGTCGAGTTCCTTCACACGCTGCGTGGTACGCCCGACCTCCTCGACAGCGGCTTCGGCGACGGTGCGGGTGTGGCGCACGCTTTCTATGGTCTTGAGCATGCGCGCACCGATCTCACCCATCATCCCATGCACCATGCGCACGCTCATTGACACACCGGAGGCGGCACTGGCCGCTTCGCGTGCCCGGTCGTCGGTGGTTTCGTGCATTTCGACGCCGACGTCGGCTGCGACGGCATCGGTTTCGCTCCATGCCGTCATGGCGGCAATCAGGCTCTCGGCAATCGC
>JABEVI010000226.1 GCA_013044085.1 Steroidobacteraceae bacterium | reverse complement strand
TTCCCAACGGTTCTGCTACTCCACCGTCAAGCTTTTCGCCAGGTTGCGTGGCTGATCGACATCCGTGCCTTTCAATATGGCGACGTGATACGCGAGTAGCTGCAGCGGTATGGTGAACGCAATCGGCGCCTGGCTGGCCGTGGTGCGCGTGGGCATCTCGATCACCGTGAGACCATCCTCGCTTTGCATCCTTGCGGCGGGATCGGCGAACACGTAAAGCTTGCCGCCGCGCGCGCGCACTTCTTGGAGGTTCGACTTGAGCTTCTCGAGAAGCTCATTGTTGGGCGCAATCGCGATGACCGGCATGTCCTCGTCGACCAACGCGAGCGGTCCGTGTTTCAACTCCGCGGCAGCGTACGCCTCGGCATGGATATAGGAGATCTCCTTGAGCTTCAGCGCACCTTCCATGGCAACCGCGTGCAGCGGGCCACGGCCGACGAAAAGCGCATGGTGCTTGTCGGCGAAGCGCTCGGCGAGAGACCGTACGACGCTGTCGAGTTTCAGCGTCTGCTCGACGATTGTCGGCAGGTGCGCGAGCTCGGCCACGAAATTGCCTTCGTCGAAACCGGCGACGTGCCGGTGCTTGGCGAGTCCGGCGATCAGCATGCCGAGTGCGGTAAGCTGAGTGGTGAACGCCTTCGTCGAGGCGACGCCGATCTCGGGGCCGGCACGAGTCAGCATCACGAGAGCGGACTCGCGCACCATGGAGCTCTCGGCAACATTGCAGATCGTCAAGGTCGACAGGTAGCCGGTGGCGCGTGCGGCGCGAAGCGCGGCGAGGGTGTCGGCCGTTTCCCCGGATTGTGAGATCGCGACGAACAAAGTATTCGGCGTGACGACCGGATCGCGGTAGCGATACTCGCTAGCGTACTCGATGCGCGCGGGAATTCGGCAGAACTGTTCGATGAGATAGCAGGCGGCGAGACCTGCGTGATAACTCGTGCCGCACGCGGCAAAGTGCACGGCCTGCGTTTTGGCAAAGATTTCGTGTGCACCGGGGCCGAACGCGGCCTCCAAAAGACGCCGTCCAGAAATGCGTCCTTCGAGCGTCTGGGAGATCGCGCGCGGCTGCTCGTGGATCTCCTTTTGCATGTAGTGCCGGTATCGGCCGCGTTCCACCGAATCGGCCGACAATTCGCTTTCCCGAATGTCACGCTGCGCCGGCTCGCCATCGGCGCCGACGATGAGGATCGACTTGCGACGGATGAGGGCGACGTCGCCCTCCTCGAGAAACATGAAGCGCCGTGTCACCGGCAGCAGCGCGGTGACATCCGAAGCGACGAAATTCTCGTCGATGCCGAGACCGATGACGACAGGGCATCCCTGACGGGCGACGATCACGCACTCCGGATCGGACTCGGCGATCGCGGCAAGCGCATAGGCGCCATCGAGTTCGGCGACGGTTTTACGTACCGCCTCGAAGAGGTCTTTGGATTGAGCCAAGTGCTGATGAATCCGGTGGGCGATCACCTCGGTGTCCGTGTCGGAATCGAACGTGTAGCCGAGATCCTTGAGATCTGCGCGGAGGCTTTCGTGATTTTCGATGATGCCGTTGTGGACTATCGCAACCCCGTCACGTGAAACGTGCGGATGTGCGTTGCGCGTCGAGGGTACGCCGTGAGTCGCCCAGCGCGTGTGGGCGATACCGACAAAACCGGTCACGGGGGCGGCCTCGAGCGCTGCCTGCAACGCCTTGACCTTGCCGACCGTACGAACCCTGGCGAGGGCGTGGTCCTGGGTGATGACCGCGAGGCCGGCCGAATCGTAGCCTCGATACTCGAGGCGGCGCAGGCCTTCGATCAGGATGGGGACGGCGTTGCGTTCAGCGACGACTCCGACGATTCCGCACATGTATTGGCGACACCCTTGATCAAGCGGTACAGGTGCCGCTCATTGTGCCCCAAGAGTGTCAGGATTACCCGGATTGCGCTTTGCAGCTTGCGACCGATGTCGCACTTTTGGGTGCCGTGTAGCGCGCCAGGCCGCGCCGTGCGGGGGCTAATTCTCGGGCTTGGGGCGTCCCGGCGCGCACATCGCATCTTCAACCTTGGCCGCTTTCGCCTCCGCTGCGTATCGGCCAGGACGTGTCCAGGCGTCGATGGTCACCTGCTTGGCGCGGGTAAGCGTGAGTTTGTCCGCAGGCGCGCCGGCGGTGATCGTCGAGCCGGCGCCGATGGTCGCACCAGGGCCGATCGCGACCGGCGCGACCAGCATGCTGCCCGATCCTATGAACGCGCGGTCGCCGATCTGCGTCGGCCATTTGTTGATGCCATCGTAGTTGCAGGTGATCGTGCCAGCGCCGACGTTCACTCCCCGGCCAATCGTCGCATCGCCGAGATAGCTCAGATGATTAGCCTTGCTCGCTTCGCCGATTTCGGTGTTCTTCACCTCGACGAAGTTGCCAACGTGCACGCGCGGATGCAAGTTCGCACCCGGACGCAGGCGAGCAAAGGGTCCGACGCGGCAGTCCTCGCCCACCATGGCCTCTTCGATGAGGCTGTTGGCATAAACCTGGGTGTCCGCGCCGATCGTTGCATCGCGCAAGATGCAGTTAGGCCCGATCGTCACCCTGTCGCCCAGGGTGATTCTGCCGAGCAACACCACGTTCACGTCGATGTACACGTCGCGCCCGACGGAAAGGTCGCCGCGCACGTCCACCCTGGTCGGATCGGCGAGAGTCGCGCCGGCAATCATCAAATCGCGGGCGCGCGCGTGGCGCAGCGCGGCCTCGGCGTCGGCGAGCTGGCATTTGTCGTTCACGCCCATGATCTCGGCTTCACTCGTCGCGGCGACCGCCTCGACGTCGATGCCGCGCTCGACCGCGAGGCCGACGACATCAGTAAGGTAATACTCACGCTGCGCGTTGTCGGCGCGCAAGTGCAGGAGCCATTCGCGCAGATGCGCTGCCGGTGCGGCCAGCAGGCCGGTGTTGATTTCGCGGATCGCGCGCTGCGCGTCGCTCGCATCGCGCTCCTCGACGATCGAGACGACTCGACCACCGGAGTCGCGCATCATGCGCCCATAGCCATGCGGCTCGGCAACCTCGGCGGTCAGCAGCGCCAATCCTTCGGCACCGCCCGCTGCCACCAGACGGCGCAAGGTTTCGACGGCAACCAGCGGCACGTCACCGTAGAGCACCAGCACGCGGTGTGCGTCGGGTATCCGTGGCATCGCCTGCATCAGCGCGTGTCCCGTGCCCCGTTGCTCGGCCTGGAGAACCCAGTCGATGTCTCCATCGTTGCCAAAAGCAGCCTTGACGGCCTCGCCACCGTGTCCATGGACGACGTGGATCGCGGCGGGGAAGAGTTGGCGGGCGCAGTCCAGCACGTGGCCCAACAACGGCTTGCCGGCGAGCGGCTGCAGTACCTTGGGCAAGAGGGAATTCATCCGGCGCCCCTGTCCGGCGGCCAGGATGACAACGGCGATCGGCGGTGTTCCGGATGCGGCCGGCAAGCAGCGGCCTCAGCGCTTCTTGCGCAGGCGTTCGATCATGCGCAACTGAGCGGCCGCACGGGCGAGCTCCGCCTGTGCCTCGGCAAGTTCGATCGCGTCCGTCTTGCCGGCTGCGGCCTCGAGGGCGCGTTGCCTCGCCTGCGTGGCGGCGGCCTCGTCGAGGTCGTGGGCGCGAATCGCCGTATCGGCGAGCACTGTCACGGTATGCGGCTGAATTTCCAAGGTGCCACCGCCGACGAAGAAAGTCTGTTCTTCATCGGTCTGCGTTTGGACGCGGATCTCACCTGGCTTGAGCGTGGTCAGCAATGGCGCGTGGCGCGGTGCGATCCCGAGTTCGCCCTCCGAGGCGGGGGCGAACACCATCGTTGCCTCGCCGGCGAAGATGTGGCCCTCGGCGCTGACGATGTCGAGATGGATGGTATTCGCCATGGTGTCCCCGTCGACGCCTTACAGCGTCTTCGCCTTCTCTACGGCTTCTTCGATGGTGCCAACCATGTAGAAGGCCTGTTCGGAGAGGTGATCATACTCGCCGGCGATGATGGCCTTGAAACCACGGATCGTGTCGGCGAGTGGCACGATCTTGCCGTCCTGACCGGTGAAAACCTTGGCAACGTTGAACGGTTGCGACAAAAACCGCTGGATCTTCCGGGCCCGGTACACCGAGAGTTTGTCCTCCTCGGACAACTCGTCCATGCCGAGGATCGCGATGATGTCCTGCAACTCCTTGTAGCGCTGCAGAATGGCCTGGACGCCGCGCGCGGTGTTGTAATGTTCCTCGCCGACGACGAGCGGATCGAGCTGCCGGCTGGTGGAATCGAGCGGGTCCACCGCCGGGTAGATGCCGAGGGAGGCGATCTGACGCGACAGCACGACGGTGGCATCCAAGTGCGCGAAAGTCGTCGCCGGTGACGGATCGGTCAAGTCGTCGGCGGGCACATAAACCGCCTGAATCGAGGTGATCGAACCGCTCTTGGTCGACGTGATTCGCTCCTGCAGCACGCCCATTTCCTCTGCAAGAGTCGGCTGGTATCCGACCGCGGAAGGCATGCGGCCGAGCAGCGCGGAGACTTCCGTGCCGGCGAGCGTGTACCGGTAGATGTTGTCCACGAAGAAAAGCACGTCGCGGCCCTTGCCGGTAGCCTGCTTCTCGTCACGGAAGTATTCGGCCATGGTCAGGCCGGTCAGTGCGACCCGCAGGCGGTTGCCGGGCGGCTCGTTCATCTGACCGTAGACCATCGCGACCTTGGAGTTGGCGAGATTGTCCTTGTCGATGACGCCGGACTCGATCATCTCGTGATAAAAATCGTTGCCTTCGCGGGTGCGCTCGCCGACACCCGCGAACACCGACAAACCGCTGTATTGTTTGGCGATGTTGTTGATCAGTTCGAGCATGTTCACGGTCTTGCCGACGCCCGCGCCGCCGAACAGGCCGACCTTGCCGCCCTTGGCGAATGGCACCAACAAATCGATGACTTTGATGCCCGTGACCAGCAGGTCCTGACCACCGGCCTGTTCGTCGTAGGTCGGTGCCGGACGGTGAATCGGCAGGTACTCGCTCGCGTTGACCGGCCCCTTCTCATCTTGCGGCGTGCCGAGCACGTCCATGATGCGACCAAGCGTCGCGACACCCACCGGTACCGAGATCCCCTTGCCGGTGGCCTTGACGGTCAGACCTCGTCGCAGCCCCTCAGAGGGTCCCATCGCGATCGTACGCACGATGCCATCGCCCAGCTGCTGCTGGACTTCGAGCGTCAAATCCACGTCGTCGAGTTTGAGGGCATCGTAGATCTTTGGCACCTGATCGCGCGGAAACTCCACGTCGATGACGGCGCCGATGATTTGCACGATTTTGCCGCTGGACATTCTTGATAATCCTCTTAGCCTTAGACCGCTGCCGCGCCGCCGACGATTTCCGAAAGCTCTTTCGTGATGGCCGCCTGGCGCGCCTTGTTGTAGATAAGCTGCAGCTCGTCGATGAGCTTGCCGGCGTTGTCCGATGCGCTTTTCATCGCGACCATGCGCGCCGCCATCTCGCAGGCGACATTCTCGACAGCGCCTTGAAAAACCTGCGACTCGATGTACCGCATCAGCAGCGCATCGAGGATTTCCACCCCGTCGGGCTCGTATAGGTAATCCCAGCGCTGCTGCAGCTGGTCCTTGTCGATCGTCTGCAGCGGCAGAAGTTGGGAAACAACGCTCTTTTGAGTCATCGTGTTCACGAATACGCTGTGCACGAGCAGCAGCTCGTCAATTTTCGCCTCGCTGTAGGAATCCAGCATGACCTTGACCGCACCGATGAGGTCGGCGATGCGCGGCCGATCACCCAAATGCGTGGTGGAGGCGACGATCTCCACACCGGACAGGCGGCGAAAGAATTGCACGGCCTTCGAACCGATCACGCACAGCCGGATCGTGGCGCCGCGGGCCTGTGCCTGGCGTATCGCACCGAGTGCCGCCTTGAACAGGTTCAAATTGAG
Organism: Steroidobacteraceae bacterium; assembly: GCA_013044085.1. Lineage (GTDB taxonomy): Bacteria > Pseudomonadota > Gammaproteobacteria > Steroidobacterales > Steroidobacteraceae > Bog-1198. The sequence continues at coordinate 1,437 of JABEVI010000226.1, read as the reverse complement.
CGAGCCGCACAGACCCCGGTCGGTGCTGATCACTATGAGACCTACGGTCTTGACGGGCCGTTCGAGCGTGAACGGGTGCTTGTACGCGAGGTTGACCTGGCGCAGATGGCCGACGATCTGACGAATCTTGAGCGCATACGGGCGGGCGGCATGCATGCGGTCCTGCGCCTTGCGCATCTTGCTCGCCGCGACCATCTCCATGGCTTTGGTGATCTTCTGAGTATTCTTGATACTCGCGATCTTGCCGCGGATTTCCTTTGCGCCTGCCATCGCTACCGCCTAGATATTCGTGAAGAACTCATCGCAACACTTCTTCAACCCGGCTTCGACTTCTTTCGACAGGTCGGGTTTGGCATTTATGCCACCGAGCAGCTGAGCGTAGGTGCTGCGCGCGAAGGCTTGTAATTCCGCCTCCGTGCTCACGACCTTGCGGCGGTCGATCTTGTCGAAGTAGCCGTTGTTCGCCGCGTACAGCGAGAGCGCCATTTCCGCGACGGACATGGGTGCGTACTGTTTCTGCTTCATCAACTCGGTCACGCGCTGGCCACGTTCGAGCTGGCGGCGGGTTGCCTCGTCCAGATCGGAGGCGAATTGAGAGAACGCGGCCAGTTCGCGGTATTGCGCGAGCGCCAGCCGGACGCCGCCGCCGAGCTTCTTGATGATGTTGGTCTGCGCGGCGCCACCGACGCGCGAGACGGAGATGCCGGCGTTGATGGCCGGGCGCATACCCGCATTGAACAGATCCGTCTCGAGGAAGATCTGGCCGTCGGTGATGGAAATCACGTTCGTTGGGACGAAGGCGGTGACGTCGCCCGCCTGAGTCTCGATGATCGGCAGTCCGGTCAGCGAGCCGGTCTTTCCCTTGACGCGACCGTTGCTCGCCTTTTCGACGTACTCTTCGTTGACGCGCGCGGACTGCTCCAGGAGCCGGGAGTGCAGGTAGAAGACATCGCCGGGATAGGCCTCGCGCCCGGGCGGGCGGCGCAGCAGCAGCGAGATCTGGCGGTAGGCAACCGCCTGTTTGGACAAGTCGTCGTAGACGATCAGCGCGTCCTCGCCGTTGTCCATGAAGTATTCACCCATCGCGCAGCCGCCATAGGGTGCGAGGTATTGCATCGCCGCGGGCATCGATGCCGAGGCGGCGACCACGATGGTATGCGCCATCGCGCCGTGCTCCTCGAGCTTGCGAACGACGTTGGCGATCGAGCTTTGTTTCTGGCCGATGGCGACGTAGACACACTTAACGCCGGTGCCCTTTTGATTGATGATGGTGTCGATGGCGACGGCCGTTTTGCCGGTCTGCCGATCGCCGATGATCAACTCGCGCTGGCCGCGGCCGATCGGCACCATCGAATCGATGGCCTTGAGGCCCGTTTGTACCGGTTGCGAGACGCTCTTGCGGAAAATGACGCCGGGGGCCACGCGCTCGAGTGGGGA
>JABEVI010000225.1 GCA_013044085.1 Steroidobacteraceae bacterium | reverse complement strand
GTCGTGTTCATGGGCGCCATCGTGATGTTCATCGTGATCGCGCTGCTGCTGCCGATATTCCAGCTCAACGATCTGGTCAAGTAGGCGCCTGCGGCCCGCCACCGCGCACGCCTATTGCGCGGCCGGCCGATTTCCGATAAAAACCGCGCGAGAAGGCCGAGCAGGCCAAGACTGCGGTCACATGAGCGAAAAGCCCGAATCCGACGAGTTCGAGGAAGAGGACGCCGAGGAACCCGCGGCCGGCGCCGACGAGGTCGACGTCGATCACATCATGCGTGACGTCGAGTCGCTGCGCCGTCGCGCACCGAAGGGCGCCGAGCCGGCCTGGCGCCGCCTGGAGCGCCTGATGGAGGAGCGGCGCACCGCGGAGCTGCTGAGCGACTTCGAGGATTACGAAGTCGGCGGCGACGGCGGGGAGCCGAAGACGCCGAAGAAGAAGAAAAAGCCCCGCGGATGAACGCCCGCCGGCGTATACAAGCACCGCCATCCACAGCGAAGGATCGAAGATCATGATGAACGCAGAACGCGCCGCCGCGGTGGCCGCCAGACTCGACCGTCTGCCCTCCTCGCGCGCCATCTGGGTGATCGTGATGCTGATCTCGGCCGGCGGGGTCTTCGAATATTACGATCTGTTCTTCACCGCCTACGTCGCCCCCGGCATGATCCACAGTGGCCTGTTCACACCGCAGAGCCTGGGAATCTTCGGCGCGCTGGGGTCGATCGGCGTCGCCGGCTTCGGCACCTTCGTCTTCGCCACCTTCGCCGGGCTGTGGTTCGGGGTGGTATTCCTCGGCGCGGCGGCGGACCGCCTTGGCCGCAAGCGCGCCTTCACCGGCGCCTTGCTCTGGTACGTCGCCTGCACGGTGATCATGGCCTTTCAGCGCAGCGGCGAGATGCTGGACGTGTGGCGGTTCATCGCCGGCATCGGCTTCGGCGTGCAGCTGGTGACGATCGACGCCTACATCTCCGAGTTCGTCCCGGCGGCGATCCGCGGCCGCGCCTTTTCGCTCGATCAGGTCATCAGCTTCGCGGTGGTGCCGCTGGTCGCTCTGTTCGCCTGGCTGCTCGTACCGCGCGAGGTCTGGGGACTCGACGGCTGGCGCATCGTCGTGCTGATCGGATCGATCGGCGCCATTCTCGTCTGGTTCCTCGCCGCGGCGCTGCCCGAGAGTCCGCGCTGGCTCGCAGGCCGGGGCCGGTTCGCCGAGGCCGAAGGGATCGTCGCGGCGCTCGAGAGTCGCGTGGCCGCCGAACAGGGCACGACACTTCCGCCGCCCGTGATTGCGCGCCTCGAACCCAAGGATGAAGGGCGCCCGGCCGCCCGCCTGTTCGACCGGCGACATCGCGCGCGCACGATCATGCTGTCGGTGTTCAACGCCGCGCAGGTGATCGGCTTCTACGGCTTCAACGCCTGGGTGCCGGCGCTGCTGATCGCACGCGGCATCACGATCACCCACAGCCTCGAGTACTCGTTCATCATCGCGATCGCCCAGCCCGTCGGTCCGGCGCTCGGCGCCCTGTTCGCCGACCGCATCGAGCGGCGCACCCAGATCATCGGCGCGCTGGTGGTGATGGGCGCCGCGATGCCGGTGTTCGCCCGCCTGTCGAATGCCTCGGCGCTGATCGCGGTGGGGGTCGCCTTCACGCTCGCCGCCAATATCATGTCCTATGCGTATCACAACTATCAGGCCGAGCTGTTCCCGACCGAGATCCGCGCGCGCGCGGTCGGCTTCGTCTATTCCTGGAGCCGGCTCGCGGCGGCGTTTGGCGGCCTTGCGGTGGGCTATTTCCTGCACACCGGCGGCGTGCCGGCGGTCGCGGCGTTCATCGCCGGGGCGATGCTGATCGCGATCGCGGTCATCGGCATCTTCGGGCCGCGCACCAAGGGCATGAGCCTCGAACAGATCGAGCACTGAGGGACGAGACGGGCCGGCCGCGGCCGCGCCACTTCAGTGGAAATCCCGCGAGGCGACCTTAAGTTCGCCGAGCAGCGCCGACAGGTCGCACAGCGTGGTGGCGACGAGGTGCAGCACGTCGGTCTGCCGCTGCACCCGGCCGCGCACCTCGAGAAGCCGCGACTCGAGGAGCGCCGCGCGATACGCGACCGCCACCCGCTCCCAGACGATGAGGTTCACGTGGCCGCTCTCGTCTTCCAGCGTAACGAAGACCACACCGCCGGCGCTGCCCGGCCGCTGGCGCGTGATCACGAGGCCCGCCGCGCGCACCGGCTCGCCGTCCGGCAGATCCCACAAGGCCCCGGCCGGGGTGAGGCCGCGCGCGGTAAGACGGGAGCGCAACAACGCGAGCGGATGCCTACGCAGCGTGAGCCCAAGGCTCGCATAATCGGCGATGATCTCGCTGCCCTCGCACGGCGCGCGCAACCCCGGCGCAGCCTCGGCACCGGCAGCCTCCGCGGGCAGCAGCGGCAGCGATCGCTCGACGCCGCCGACCTCCCAGGCGGCACGGTGGCGGTGCCCGCCGAGGCAGGCGAGCGCATCGGCGGTCGCGAGCGCCTCCAGATCCCCTCGATCGAGCGCCGCCCGCTCGGCCAGATCGGCAACCCCGGTGAACGGGTGCGCGGCACGCGCCGTTAGCAGCCGCACCGCGGCGCCGCGGCTCAAATGCTTGACCAGCCGCAATCCCAGGCGCAACGCCGGCCGGCCGTCGGCACGCGCCTCGAGCACACAGTCCCAGTCGCTCGTGCAGGCTTCGACGGGGCGCACCTCGACCCCATGGGCACGCACGTCGCGCACGAGCTGCGCGGGGGCATAGAAACCCATCGGCTGGCTGTTGAGAAGTGCGGCGCAAAAAGCCGCCGGCTCGTGGCACTTGAGCCAGGCGGAGGTATAGACGAGCAACGCGAAGCTTGCCGAGTGCGATTCCGGAAAGCCGTATTCGCCGAAGCCCTTGATTTGCTCGAAGATCTGCCGCGCGAACGCCTCCGAATAGCCACGCTCGCGCATGCCGCCGATCAGGCGGCGCTCGAACGGCTCGAGGCCGCCCTTGCGCCGCCAGGCCGCCATCGCCCGGCGCAAACGATCCGCCTCGCCGGGCGTAAAGCCGGCGGCGACGATCGCGAGCTGCATGACCTGTTCCTGGAAGATCGGCACGCCGAGCGTGCGCTTCAGCACCGCCTCGACCGCGGGACTCGGGTAGCTGACCGGCTCCTCGCCGCGGCGGCGCCGCAGGTACGGATGCACCATCTGCCCCTGGATGGGGCCGGGCCGCACAATGGCGATCTCGATCACCAGATCGTAGAAATCGCGCGGCCGCAGCCGCGGCAGCATCGCCATCTGGGCGCGTGATTCGATCTGAAACACACCGCACGTATCAGCGCGGCAGATCATCTCGTAAACGGCCGGATCCTCGGGTGGCACGTTGGCGATCGAGAGTGCGCCCACGCGCCGCGCCGCACCGCCAAAGCCGTTGACGAGCGCGAAGGCGCGGCGGATCGCCGAGAGCATGCCGAGCCCGAGCACGTCGACCTTGATCAGGCCGAGTGCGTCCAGGTCGTCCTTGTCCCACTGGATCACGGTCCGCTCCGGCATAGCGGCGTTCTCGATCGGCACCAGTTCATCGAGCCGGCCGCGCGCGATCACGAAGCCGCCGACGTGCTGCGACAGATGCCTCGGCAAGCCGAGGATCTGGCCGACGAGGGCGACGAGGCGCCGCGTGCGCGCCTCATCCGGATCGAGGCCGGCCGCGCGCAGCCGCTCCGGATCGATGCTGCGCCCGTCCCACCACTGCACGCTGCGCGCGAGCCGCTCGAGCCGCCGCGCATCCACCCCGAGCGCCTTGCCGACGTCGCGCAAGGCGCTGCGCGGGCGATAGCAGATCACGGTCGCCGTGAGCGCCGCGCGCTCGCGGCCATATTTGCGGTACAGATACTGGATCACCTCCTCGCGCCGCTCGTGCTCGAAATCCACGTCGATGTCCGGCGGTTCGTGCCGCTCCCGGGAGATGAAACGCTCGAACAACATCGACATCCGCGACGGGTCGACCTCGGTGATCCCCAGGCAATAACAAACCGCGGAGTTCGCGGCCGATCCGCGTCCCTGGCAGAGAATGCCGCGCGAGCGTGCGAAGCGCACCAGATCGTGCACGGTCAGAAAGAACGGCTCGTAACGCAGCTCGGCGATCAGCGCGAGCTCATGTTCGAGCATCGCGCGCACCGGCGGCGGCAGACCGCCGGGCCAGCGCGGCCGCGCGCCTTCCTCGGTGAGCGCACGCAGATGACTCGCCGGTGTCTGGCCCGCGGGCACGATCTCCTGCGGGTACTCATAGCGCAGTTCGCCGAGATCGAAGCGGCAACGCTCGGCTATTTCGAGCGTCGCCGCGAGCAGCGGCGCGGGGTACAGTTCGCGCAGCCGCCGCAACGGGCGCAGATGCCGTTCGCCATTCGAGAACAGCGCGAATCCGGCCGCGGCGAGCGGCGTGTTCAGGCGGATCGCGGTCAGCACGTCCTGCAGCGCGCGGCGGCCACGGCGGTGCATGTGCACGTCGCCGGCGGCAACCCGCGGCACCTGAAGTTCGCCGCCCAAGGCCTCGAGTTCGGCCAGGCGGCGGGCATCGGTGCCGCTCGTGAGGAGTTCGACACCGATCCACAGACGCGCCGCGAAGCGCTCACGCAACCAGAGCAATTCCTCGCGCCACCGCGTCGCGTCCGGGCCGGTGGCCGGAAGCCAGATGAGCAGACAATCCTCGAGTCCGTCGGCAAGTTGTGCGCGCGCGAGCGAGTACTCGCCCTTCGCGCCGGCGCGCCGGCCGAGGCTGATCAGGCGGGAAAGCGCGCCGTAACCGCGGCGCGTGCGCGCGAGCGCGACGAGCCTCAGGCCGCAGGCGCAACGCAACTCGGCACCGACGATGAGCGCAAGCCCATGCTCCCTGGCCGCCAGATGCGCGCGCACGACACCGGCCAGAGAACACTCATCGGTCAGCGCGAGCGCGCGATAACCAAGGTGTCTCGCCTGGGCGATGAGTTCTTCCGGGCTCGAGGCGCCGCGCAGGAACGAGTAATGGCTCAGGGCATGCAGTTCGGCGTACATCGGCGCATCGCTCGGTTCAGGCGAAAACGCCGTGCAGGTACCAGCCCCCGCTGCGCCGCTCCTGAAAGACCCACAGGCGCGCGCCGTGCGCATGGCGCGCCACGTAATAGTCACGCGCGATCCCCGCATCGTCCCACCAGCCGCTCTCGATGCGTTCCGGGCCCTGTTCGACGCGCCAATCGCCGGCCGGCGCGGCGCGCGGTGCCAGCAACACCGGCTCTTGCAGCAACCAGACGGGTCGCGGCACATCCTCCCCGACGAGGAGGCCGTCGGCCGCCGGTGCGGCAACGAGTCGCAGCGCGTGTACGCGCCGCGATGCGGCTTCGGGTCGATGCTCGGCAACCGCCGACACGCCGTAGACCGCTTTCTCACCGAGCCGGGCGCGCAGACGCTCGATCAGTTGCAAGGCGCCCGCATGAGCACCGGCCGCATCACGCCCGGCCGCCGCCCCGAACGCATCGAGGGTCGCGGCCGACAGGCGCTCGAGAGGCCCGGAGGCCAACAGCGCAGAGCGCACCGGCGCCGGGAGCGTGAGCCGGGAGAGATGTTCCGCGAGCACCCCGTCGAAACGCCGTGCATCGCCGGTCACACCCGCAAAACCCAGGGTCAGACGCGTCGCCGGCGCGGCCCGATGCGAGAGACGCAGGCGCAGGCGCCGCACGCCCGCCTGGCGCTCCCGCAGGAAGCGGGCGCAACGCTCGATCATGGGCCCGAGCGCCACCGAGAGCATCGCGGTCCGATCGATCTCGACCTCGAACTCGCAGCGCTCATGGAACAGCTCAGGCGCCACGAAGGCCCGGCGCGGCGCCGGTCCGCGCGCGCACAGCGCATCGAGTTCATCGATGAAGTCGGCCCCGAATCGCCGCGCGAGGCCGGCGCGCGGCAGGCGCAAGAGATCGCCGAGGCACACAACCCCGATCGCGCGCAGCCGCTCGAGCCGCTTCGCATCCCACGCACCGCACCCGATCGGCAGGTGCGAAAGAGCAGCGGCGAGCGCCGCCGGATCCTCGATCAAGGCCTGCTCGCCGGCACGGGCGAGCCAGAGCGCCGCGGGCGCCGAGGGCGCGACGGCGCTCCGGGCGCGCACACCGATTTCCTCCCAATCCGCGTCGATGCGGTTCTTCAAGGATTCGAGCGGGCCGAACAGCCGCAGGCTGCCGCGAATCTCGAGCACCAAAGCCCCGGGCGGCTCGAGGCTCACGAACGAGGTGAAACGCTGGGCCCGCATCGCCAGGCGGTGCAAGGGTTCGGGCGAGGAGCCGGTGGCGGGCAGTGGCGAAAAGACGGCGGCATACCAAAGCGGCCGGCTTCGCGCATACACCGGCATCGCGCGCTCGCTCATCGCAGATCGAGGTCGATGGACCCTGGGCGGCCGCCGCGAACCTTGAGCAGTTCCACACGCAGGGTGCCGTCCTCGCGGCTCATCGAGAAACGCAAACTCGCCGGCGAGGACTCGAAGCGATGGCGGTCGGGACGCACCAGCACGCCGAGCGCACCGCCCTCTTCGGCGGCAAGTTTCAGACGCCGCAGCCAGCGCTCATCGCCACCCTTCAGCCACAGAAAAACGGCGGCACAGGCGCCTGAACTCAGCGCCTGTTCGGCGGCCCACAAGGCCTCGATCGCCGATGCCGGGCGCACGACCAGAAAACGCCGCAGATCGACTCCCTGTTGCGCGAGCGCCGGCGCATACGGTTCGTGAGGCGGTGCGATCCAGACCAACCAGGGCGTCTGGCCGAGCGCTTCGCGCTGGCTGGCAATGAGCGCGGGCAGGAACAGTTGTACCTCGCCGAGACCATGATCGGCGATCAGCACCTCGACCAGGGTGGCGGTCGGCCAACCGCCACCCGGCAAGTGGGCGTCCAGCGCCGGCCGCCCGGTCGGCCAGACCGGGCGTGGCGGCGCAGCCGAAGCGCCCTTGAGCTTCCAGACTCGCGCATCGGCGAGCAGCCCCGCCAGCAAGGAGTGGTCACTCGACATTCCTCTTCACGCGGCATCCAGAGACTTACCGCGGCGCAGAACGCCGACCACGACCCCTTCGATGATCATCGGCTGTTCCTTCAGGTCGACCCGGATCGGCTCGAAATCGGCATTCTCCGGCAACAACCACACGACCCGTCCTTCCTGTCGATAGCGTTTGACCGTGACCTCGTTCTCCAGGCGCGCGACCACGATCTGACGATTGCGCACCTCCGGGGTGCGATGCACGGCGACCAGGTCCCCGTCGAGAATGCCGGCGTTCTTCATACTCATGCCGCACACTTTCAACAGATAATGCGGTTGTGGCTGGAACAGTTGCGGGTCGATCTGATAGCGCGCCTCGATGTGCTCTTCGGCGAGCATCGGCCGGCCGGCGGCAACACGGCCGATCAGCGGCAGGCCGAGTTGTTCGCGCAGCACATCCTTCAGCTGGATCCCGCGCGAAGCACCGGGAATCAGGTCGATCACACCCTTGCGTTGCAGTGCGCGCAGATGTTCCTCGGCCGCGTTCGGCGATTTGAAACCCAGGGCACGCGCGATTTCCACACGCGTTGGCGGCATACCGCTCTCGATGATGCTCTCCTGGATGAGTCGGAGTATCTGCGTCTGCCGGGGGGTGAGGTCGGACATGCGGCACCTGTATATTTAGACAGTATTGGTATTATATACAGTCAGCGGCATCTGGCAAGCGCCACGACGACGCGTTAAGTTGCCGCTCAGAACGCCACGACACCCCACCCGCGAGGAGATGCGATGACCGATGACAAGAACGATCGCCCGGCCGACAAGGCCCTCGGCATGCGCTGCCCGATCAGCCGTCGGGACTTCCTGAACGGAGTCGCGATCGGCGCGACCGCGCTCGCCTCCCCACCGCTGTTCGCCGCCGCCCCCGGAGACCCGCAAGGCACCGCCAGCGTGCCCTCGCAGGACATGCCGGGCTACTACCCGCCGCTCTTGAACGGCCTGCGCGGCGACGCGCCGGGCTCCTTCGAGAACGCCCACGCGCTGCGCGACGGTCATCATTGGAACAACCCGATCGACACCGGCGAGCACTACGATCTGATCGTCGTCGGCGGCGGCATCAGCGGGCTCGCCGCCGCGCATTTCTATCGCGCCAACGTCGGTGCGAACAGCCGCATTCTGATCATCGAGAATCACGACGACTTCGGCGGACACGCGAAGCGCAACGAATTTAATCTCGATGGACGGCTGGCACTGATGAACGGCGGCACCGAGGACATCGACAGCCCGCGACCTTACAGCCGGATCGCGATGGGTTTGATCAACGCGATCGGGATCAATGTGCCGGCGCTGCAGAAGAGCACCCAGCACCACAAGTTCTACGACGGCCTCGGCCTCGAAAATGCCGCGTTCTTCGACCGCGAGACCTTCGGCGCCGACAAGCTGTGCGTCGGCATCGGCAAGCGCCCCTACGCCGAGGTTCTCGCCGACGCACCGCTGTCGGCGAGCGCACGCGCGAAAATCGCCGAGATCGAGGAAGGGCACGTCGATTACATGCCGGGCCTCGGCTCCGAGGAGAAGAAACAGCGCCTCTCGAGGATCAGCTACGAGGCCTTCCTGCGCGACTATGCGCACGCCGAGCCGGCGGTGCTGCATTATTACCACGCGCTCACGATGGGCGAATGGGGCGTCGGCACCGACGCGGTCTCGGCGCTCGACTGCTGGGGTTTCGGCCACGGAACACCCGGATTCCAGGGCATGCACCTCGCGAAGGGCTCGATCGAGCGCATGGGACCGACGCCGGCCGGCTACGAGGACACCGGCGGCTCGCTGTTCCTGCACTTCCCGGACGGCAATGCGACCATCGCCCGCTCCCTGGTCCGCGACCTGATCCCGGCCGCCATTCCCGGCTCCGGGGTCGAGAACATCGTGACGGCGCGGGCCGACTACGGCATGCTCGACCGCGACGGCGAACCGGTGCGGCTGCGCCTGAACAGCACCGTGATCCGCGCGCGCAATCTCGGCGAACCGCAGTCGGCGCGCGAAGTCGAGGTCACCTACGTGCGCCACGGCCGCGCCTACAAGGCGCGCGCGCGCGGCACCGTGCTCGCCGGCTACAACATGATGATTCCGTATCTCGTGCCGGAACTGCCCGCGGTCCAGCGCGCGGCGCTGCACGCGCTCGTGAAGACGCCCCTGGTCTACGCAAGCGTCGCGCTGCGCGACTGGAAGGCATTCGCCGCGCTGAAGACGAAATACGTCTATGCGCCGGGCTGCTACTTTCCGCACTACTACCTGAATCCGCGGGTGGACATCGGCGAGTATCGCGCCCCGACCTCGCCGGACCAACCGATCCTCGTGCACATGGTGCGCACGCCATGCAAGCCGGGCCTCTCCGAGCACGATCAGAACAAGGTCGGCCGCGCGGATCTGCTGGTGACCCCGTTCGAGACCTTCGAGCGCAAGATCCGCGACCAGATGGCGCGTGCGCTCGGCGGCGGCGGCTTCGATCCGGCGCGCGACATCACCGCGCTCACCATCAACCGCCACGCGCACGGCTATGCACCCGAATACAATCCGCTGTGGGACCCGGACGTGCCCCCATCGGAACGCGCGAACGTGGTCGGCCGCGCACAGTTCGGCCGCATCACGATCGCGAACTCCGACGCCGGCGGCGAGGCCTACACCGACTCGGCGATCAATCAGGGATTTCGCGCCGTGATGGAACTACTGAGCAGTTGAAATTGTCCAATATGCCTGACGGGTGTTGTACGTGCGCTGCCACACCCTGGCGAGTGTGACGTGGATTTAATTCGTGCACGGCGAAAATACGCCAAAACACGGAGCATAGAAGCCGCTGCCACCATTTTTCCGGTTGCAATTTGCACCGGAAATTCGCTTTAATAAAAGGCTGTGTTGCGACGCAGACGAACCCGACTTCGCAGACAGGGTCCGCCTGCGGCAACACTTCTAGGTTTTCGAAGACCATTGGATTTAACCCTAGGGGATTTATTTATGAAATTTGCAACGGTAGTCAAGGTATCGGCGGCTGCGGCCTGCCTGCTCGCCTTCACGGGCTGCACCGATCTGAAGCCGATTCAGTCTCAGATCGACAGCCTGAAGTCACAAGTCAGCAAGCTGCAGGACGAGACGGCGAAGGCCTCGAGCGATGCGGCAGCTGCCAACTCGGCCGCTTCGAGCGCCGCTTCGGCCGCGAACGCTGCGCAGAGCACGGCCAACCAGGCTCTGTCCACCTCGCAAGCCAATCAGACGTCGATCGAACAGATCAACGAGAAGATCAACCGGATGTTCAAGCATTCGGTTTCGAAGTAAGACTTCGAAAGGCTCCGGTCGTCAGGACCGGACGAAAAAACGCCGCGACCCGGGTCGCGGCGTTTTTTTTTGCCCCGGCCAAGGGGCTCGACCGGGGCCGCCGCGCGCTCAGCCGCGCTGCGTGCTAATAGCGCACGAGCGCCGATCCCCAGGTGAATCCGCCGCCGAAGGCCTCGAGCAGGAGGAGCTGGCCGCGCTTGATTCGCCCGTCGCGCACGCCCGCATCGAGCGCAAGCGGCACCGAGGCGGCCGAGGTGTTGCCATGGGTCTCGATCGTCACGATGACCCGCTCCATCGGCAAATCCAGACGTTTGGCGATCGCCTCGATGATCCTGATGTTCGCCTGGTGCGGAATCAGCCAGTCGAGCTGTGACTTGTCGATGCCCTTTGCGCTGAGCGTCTCGGTGACCAGCTGGCCGAGCGTGTTGACGGCCACCTTGTAGACCTCGTTGCCCTTCATACGCACGCCCGCCTTGCCGGCGCGTACCAGATTGAAGCCGAGGGAGACGCCGTCCGGGTACAACAGCAGGTCCTTGTACTTGCCGTCCGCGTGCAGGTGCGTACTGATGATGCCGGGCTCCTCCGCGGGCTTGAGCACGACGGCGCCGGCGCCGTCGGCGAACAGCACACAGGTGCCGCGGTCGCTCCAGTCGACCAGGCGGGTGAGCGTCTCGGCGCCGACGACGAGCGCGCATTTGGCGTCGCCGAGGCGCACGAATTTGTCCGCGACCCCGAGCGCGTAGAGAAAACTCGCGCAGGCCGCCTCCAGACTGAACGCCGGGCAGCCGTGGATGTTCAGGCGGTCCTGCAGCAAGGTGCCGACGTTCGGAAACACGAGGTCCGGCGTCGTGGTGCCGACGCACACCAGGTCGATCTCCTCGGCGGTGACACCGGCCGCCGCCATCGCGTTGCGCGCCGCATGCTCGGCGAGGTCCGTCGTCGTTTCGCCCTCGACCGCGATGTGCCGCTGCGAGATGCCGGTGCGCGTGCGAATCCACTCGTCGGTCGTGTCGACGATCTTCTCCAGATCGGCGTTGGTGAGGATTTTCTCCGGCAGATAGCTGCCGGTGCCGGCGATGCGTGAGTACATTCTGGAGGATCCCTCAAGTCACCGGTGGCGAGCCGAGCCGTTCGACGATGCGCGCCGGTACGCCGTTGCGCGCCTCGTGAATGGCGACCTCGATCGCGCGCTGGAATGCGAAAAGATCCGCGCCGCCGTGACTCTTCACGACGACACCGTTCAAGCCGACCATGCTCGCCCCATTATAGCGCCTCGGGTCGAGCCGCGAATGCAGCGCCCGCAATGCCGGTGAGGCGAGCAGCGCGCCGAGCTTGCGCGCCGGACCGCGGGTGAATTCCTCACGCATGAACTCGAAGATCAGGCGCGCGGCGCCCTCCATGGTCTTCAGCGCGACATTGCCCGTAAAGCCGTCGGTCACGACCACGTCCACGGTGTCGCCGAAGATGTCATGGCCCTCGACGAAGCCGATGTAGTTCAAGCCGCTCACGCCAAGCAGATTGTGCGCCTCCTGAACGACTTCATCGCCCTTGATGTCTTCTTCGCCGATGTTCAGGAGCCCGATCCGCGGTCCGGACTCGCCGGTGCATTGATCCGCGGCGAGCACGCCGCCCATGATCGCGAACTGGCGCAATTGCTCCGGTGTGGCGGTCGCATTCGCACCGAGATCGAGCATGAAGGTGTGCCCGCCGCGCGATGGGATCCAGGAGGCTATCGCCGGGCGTTCGACACCGGGCAGCATCTTCAGGACGAAATGCGCGGTCGCCATCAACGCCCCGGTATTGCCGGCGCTCACGCAGGCGTCGGCTTCGCGCGACTTGACCAGATCCAGCGCACGGCGCATGGAGGAGTCTTTTTTGTGGCGCAGCGCGTCGCGTGGGTGATCCGTCATCGTGACGACGTCGGCTGCGTGCAACCAGGCGACGTTCGCGGGAGCTTCGGCGGGAAAATCGCGTCCCCTCTCGGCATCGCGCCCGACCAGGGTGAAACGCACGCCCGGTTGTTCACGGGCCGCCGCGAGTGCTGCCGGGACGAACACGGCCGGACCGTGGTCGCCGCTCATCACGTCGACGGCAATGTGCAGCGGCGCGGCCACAGCGAGGATTGATTCGCAGTTGCGCGGGGCGGCCCTCTGGCTGCCACCCGCGGCAGCTCGATTCTATTCTTCGTCGGCCGCGGCGGCCGCGGCGTCGGCCTTGGTCTCGAGCACCTTGCGACCGCGGTAGAACCCGTCGCGGCTGATGCGATGACGCAGATGCGACTCGCCGCTCTTGGCGTCCACGGAAACCGCGGGCTGAGCGAGCGCCGAGTGCGAGCGGTGCATGCCGCGCTTCGACGGGGTTTTTCTACTCTTTTGAACTGCCATGGTCGCTGTATCCTATCGGTTCTCTTTCAATAAATCGCGCAACGCGCCAAAGGGCCGCACCGTTTCCGATGCCCTTGCCGGCTCTTCGGCCCCAAGTCCCGGCGCCCGCCCGCAAGCCTCGGGCGCGCCACATGACGGCGCAAACGGCGCTGCCAACAAAAATTCTTCCTCGGCGAGTTCGGCGAGCCTCACCGCCCCATCCGTCATCAGATACGGTTCGCGGTCGGCTTCCGAGCAAGTCGCGGCATCGCCCGGCGAGGACGCAAACTCCACTTCGCTGCGCGCGGCGACCGTGTACGGGAAACCCGACAGGCACCGCTGGCAGACGAGATGAGCCGCGGCTTCGATCTCGACGGTCGCCGCCGCGCGTCCGGTTTCGGTTCTCTGGAACGCGAACCTCGCCCTTATAGTGCCGTCAGGATCCGCCAGCAGGTCCTGTAATCTCGGCAGATCGGCAAGCGCATAGACCCGATCGAGCGTCTCGCCCTCCTGGGCCAAGCGCTCGCAATCGACCGTTTCGCGCAAGCCGCTCGCCATGGGCCGCGTATAATAGGGCTGCGAACCCCCTCTGTCAAAAAAAAACAGGCTGCAAGTCGTTGTTTTTGAAGTCTCCGCCCAGACTCCTTCTGGCCTCGACCTCGCCTTACCGACGGGCGCTGCTCGAGCGGCTGTCCCTGCCATTCGAATCCCGGGCGCCGGGGCTCGACGAAACGGCCCAAGCGGGCGAGGCACCGGCACGGCTCGCCGCGCGGCTCGCCCTCGGCAAGGCGCAACGCATCGCCGCCGGCGACGCGGATGCCTGCGTCATCGGCTCCGATCAGGTGGCCGTACTCGCCGATGCCGACGGCATCGAACGGGTGCTCGGCAAGCCCGGCACGGCCGGACGTTGCATCGAACAGCTCGCGGCCTGTTCCGGCCGCAGCGTCACGTTCCTGACCGCGGTCGCGGTGCTGCGCGCCGGCGACGGCACACGAATCGAGTTTCTGGACACGACCCGGGTGCGTTTTCGGCGCCTCGACGCGGCCACGATCGAGCGCTACGTCGCTGCCGAAGCACCCTTCGACTGCGCGGGCGGCTTCAAATGCGAGGGACTCGGCATCGCGCTGTTCGAGTCGATCGACAGCACCGATCCGACCGCCCTCATCGGCCTGCCCTTGATCCGTCTCGCCGCCGCACTGCGCGAGTGCGGATTTCAGCTTCCCTGAGGCCGGCTCCTCGACTTCGAGGGCTTCTCGCGGCCGATCGCGTCGATCACCGCGGCAAGCTCGGCGGGCAGCGGCGCGCTCGCGTGAAACGGCACCCCGCTGCCGGGCCAGTCGAATGCGACCGAATGCGCGTGCAGGAAAATGCGCTTCAGTCCGAACTCGCGCAGCGAGGCGTTGCGAGCCCGGTCGCCGTATTTGTCATCTCCCAGCAAAGGATGCCCGGCGTAGGCCGCGTGCACCCGGATCTGGTGCGTGCGCCCGGTCGGAATTTCCACTTCCATGAGCGTCGCGAGCTTGCCGAAGAACTGCACCGGTTTGAACACGCTCACCGAGGCCTTGCCGGCCGCGGCGATGCGCACGTGCCGCTCACCGCGCTCACGCGCATCGGTCGCGAGCGGCGCATCGATGCGCTTCTTGCCGAGTTGCCAGCTGCCCGCCACCAGCGCCAGATACGTCTTGTGCAATCCGCCATCGCGGATCAGCGCGTGCAGCGCCGTGAGCGTCGCACGATCGCGTGCGACGAGCAGACAGCCGCTCGTGTCGCGGTCCAGGCGATGCACGAGTTCGAGACTCTCCTTGGGCCGCGAGGCGCGCAGCACTTCGATCACGCCGAAGCTCATGCCGCTGCCGCCATGCACCGCGACCCCACTCGGCTTGTCGAGCACCAGCAAGTGCGGATCCCGATGGATGAGCGAGCGCTCGATCAATTCCTGCAGACTCGCCGAAGGCCGGCCGGGCGCGTCCGAAGGCTCGATCCGCACCGGCGGCAGACGCACCGAATCGCCCGCCGCAAGCCGGTATTCGGCATCGATCCGCTTCGCGTTGACGCGCACCTCGCCCTTGCGCAGCAGCCGGTAAACACGGCTTCGCGGCACGGTTTTGAAGTGCCGCAGCAGAAAGTTGTCGATCCGCTGACCGGCCTCCGCATCGCTGACCCGATGCATCGTGACGGCGCTCTTGGCGCTCGCGCCGCCGCCGCCGGAAGCTCGCTCCTCCGTCATCGCATCGCTCGATTGAATTCTAAGATATTGATTACATTGCCCATGGGGGTTCGTCCGTGCTAAGCTTCCAAGACCGTGCCAGGGCGCCGTTTCCTCCTAAAGGATGGTGCGCGAAGGCACCGGTTTCTTAAGGTGGCGCCCCGGTCCGTTGGGGAGCCGCATATTAGTTGGTTCTGGACTTCCAGACCATCGCTCGGCCGATGAGAAGGACGCAAGAGAGCCTCCCGAGGCGCAGGCGTCCTGAAGCGGTTAACCGAGAACTAAGGCCCCGGGCTTGCCGTATACGCTGTGGTCAATTTGGTTCGTGACGCTGCCGATCGCAAACTTTGCGCTCGACGGCCCACTGAATCGTGTCGCTTCCGACGGTTCGGTCCCGGCCTCCATTCTCCTGCTCTCCTCGGCCCCTACCACTTCAGTTGGGGCAAATGAAAAGAATGCTTGTCAACGCAATTCAAGAAGAAGAATTGCGAGTCGCGCTGGTCGACGGTCAGAAACTCTACGACTTGTCGATCGAAATCCCTTCACGGGAACAGAAAAAATCCAACATCTATAAGGGGCGGATCACCCGCGTCGAGCCGAGTCTGGAGGCCGCGTTCGTCGAGTACGGGGCGCAGCGGCACGGATTTCTGCCGCTCAAAGAGGTCGCGAAGGAATACTTCCGCCAGCAGCCGGCCGCGGGCGGGCGGGTCAATATCCGCGACGTGCTCCAGGAAGGCCAGGAACTCATCGTCCAGGTGGAGAAGGAGGAGCGTGGCAACAAGGGCGCCGCGCTGACCAGCTTCATCAGTCTCGCCGGACGCTTCCTCGTGCTGATGCCGAACAATCCCCGGGCCGGCGGCGTCTCGCGGCGCATCGAAGGCGAAGACCGCGACCAGACGCGCGAGGCGATGAACGGACTGCAAATTCCCGACGGCATGGGCGCGATCGTGCGTACGGCCGGAGTCGGTCGTTCGACCGAGGAACTGCAGTGGGATCTCGATCACCTGAAGAGCGCGTGGGACGCGATCATCCAGGGAGCCGAGACCAAGAGCGCGCCGTTCCTGATCTTTCAGGAAAGCGACGCGGTCACGCGCGCCCTGCGCGACTACTTCTCCGACGACATCGGCGAGTGTCTGATCGACCAGCCCGAGGCGTTCGAGAAGGCGCAGGAGTACATGCAGCGCTTCATGCCGCCGGACACGCAGCGCAAGCTGAAGATCTACCAGGATCCGGTGCCGCTGTTCACCCGCTACCAGATCGAGAGCCAGATCGAGTCGGCCTACTCGCACAAGGTCACGCTGCCCTCAGGCGGCAGTCTCGTGATCGACCAAACGGAGGCGTTGGTCTCGGTCGACATCAACTCGGCGCGCAGCACCCGCGGCGGCGACATCGAAGCGACGGCGCGCAACACGAACCTCGAGGCGGCCGAGGAAATCGCACGGCAGCTGCGCCTGCGCGACATCGGCGGCCTGATCGTGATCGACTTCATCGACATGGAAATCACGGCGAACCAGCGGGCCGTGGAGGACATGTTGCGCGATGCGGTCAAGATGGACCGCGCGCGGATTCAGATCGGCCGGCTGTCGCGTTTCGGACTGCTCGAAATGTCGCGCCAACGGCTGCGGCCCGCGCTCAGCGAGACGACCCACATCAGCTGTCCGCGCTGCCTCGGGATGGGCTCGATCCGCGGCGTCGAATCCATGTCGCTCGCGCTGCTGCGTCTGATCGGCGAGGAGGCCCGCAAGGAGCGGACCGGCCGTGTGATCGTGCAGGTGCCGGTCGATATCGCGACCTATCTGATCAACGAGAAACGAGACTGGCTCAACCAGATCGAGACACGGGACAAGGTCTCGCTGATCGTGGTGCCCAATCCGCACATGCAAACGCCGGCCTACTCGCTGCGCCGGATCCGCGACGACGAGAAGGAGCTTGCGGAGAACAACACCGTGAGCTACTTGATTCCGGAGAAACCGACGATCGACGACAGCCACATCGGCGATCGTGACAAGAAGCCGGCGGCCGATGTACCGCTCGTGCCCTCGATCCTGCCGACGTCCGCGGCGCCCGCGGCGCCGTTCCCCACGACCCCGACGGTGGCGGCGGAGACACCGGCTCCCGCCACGATGGTGCCGAGCGGCCCTCGCCGCGGCGCCTTCGTCCGGCTGTGGATCTGGCTGTTCGGCGAAAAGGCGCCCGCCATCGAAACCCCGGCGGTTGTGCCGGAACCGGCGCATCGGCACCGTGAATCCTCGGCTCAGCGCGACGGCCGCCACACCCGCCCACGCGGCCGTGACGGCCGCGATCGCGATGGACGCGACCGCGATGGACGCGACCGCGACGGACGATCGCGAGACCCTCGCCGCGAAGGCGGCCGGCCCCGGCAAGAAGGTCGCGGCGGCGACGCATCGGCGCGCCCGCACAGCGCGGCGCGTGTCGAAGCCCCACCGCGCAGCGAACAGCCGCCGCGCAGCGAGCAGCTGCCCCGAACGGATCAGCCCCCGCGGGCGGATCAGGCCCCGCGCACGGAGCAGACGCCGCGCAGCGAACAAGCGCCCCGAACGGGTGAACGCGAGCCCGGCGAGCGCACCGGCCGCAGCCGCAGACGCCGTGGTGGCCGCGGTCGCCGCGACGGTGGCGGCGCCAACGCCGAGAATCCTGCTCGCAATACCGGCGAATCGGGTGTCACCGCGGCCGGCGATGCATCGCGCCCCGCCGCGGCGCAGGAGCCGAGCGGCAACCGCGAAGCGCCACCGCCCCCGCCGCGCGACAGTGCGCCGCCGCGCGAAAGCGCGCCGCAACCGGCATCGGCACCTGCGGCCGGGGGCGAAGCCAAGTACGTCGTCTGGTCGTCGTCGGCGGATTCGGCGCCTACGAACGGCCCGGAGTAGCCGCAACGGCAAAGCGCTAGCGGCGTGCGGTCCTCAACCGCAGCCGCAGCGCCGCGCTGACCGCGATCGCCGAGAACGCCAGAGCGCGCAACACGGCGATCGCGACGACGTAGAGGATTTGCATCGAACCCTCGCCGCCTTTTAGGTGGGCGACCGCGAGCGCCACGAGGGTCGCTAGAGCCGCGGTCGCCGGATAGGCGATGAACCACGCCTCTCGTTCCGTGGTGCCTAGCGTACGGTCGGGTCGAGGGCTCGGTGCCGGCGAGCGCAGCGCACGCCACACGACCCAAAAGACGATAGTCAGCCCGAGGATCGAGCTGCCCTGTTGGAGGAGCTTGTAGATCAACAGGTGATGGCCGCCGACATTGCCCAGATCATCGTTCAGCGCCGGGAACATGCGCACGCCGCGCGCCCCTTCGTGCGTGAAGGCGTCCCACGACACATGGCTCAACGCCCCGATCAGAATGCCGAGCGAGGCGCGCAGCCAATGTCCCGGCCGCCCAAGCCTCGCCGCCGCCAGGTACGGTCGCGCGCGCCAGTACGCCCCGTCCGGCAAGGCCTCGATGACGGCTCGCTTGATCAGCAGCTGAAATATCCAGTAGCACGCGAGCCCGCTCGGCAGGCAGAACGTCAACAAGGCCACCGCGGTATGCGTGAGGGCGCGAGGCAGGTGCCAGGGCAGCAGGTAGCCGAGGTCGGGGATCATGGCGCCGATGACCGCGGCCGAGAGCAGACGGCGCGGTGCGAGCCAGCGGGAAAACGGCAATACGGCGGCGGTATGCGAGATCGTGTACGGCATCGGCTTCGGACCGGCTATCGGCCGGCGGCCGGCAGACTGGCGAGAAATCCGCGCGCCGCGGTCTGCACCAGATCGAGCACCAGCTCGAAATCGCGCTCATCACCGTAGTACGGGTCCGGCACCTCGAGCCGACCGGACTGCGGCGCATAGTCCATCAACAGGCGCAGTTGCGCGCTCGCCCCCGCGGGAGCCACCGCACGCAGATCGCGAAGATTCGCGGCGTCCATGGCCAGCAGAAAATCGAAGCGCCTGAAATCCTCGGGCACGACTTGCCGCGCCCGTAGTGCGCCGATGTCGATGCCGCGGGCGAGCGCGGCCCGCCGGCTGCGCGGATCGGGGGCCGCGCCGATGTGATAGCCGGCGGTGCCGGCCGAATCGACCTCGATCCGCAAGCCCGGCGCCTCACGGGCGGCGAGATCGCGCAGCACGCCTTCCGCCGTCGGGCTGCGGCAAATATTGCCAAGACAGACGCAAAGAACGCGAATCACGCGCCGCCCAGCATCGCGCGCACCCGTTCCAGATCCTCGATCGTGTCGATCCCCGGCGGCGGCGCCTGCGCGAGCGCGAGCACGTGGATACGCATTCCATGCTCGAGCGCGCGCAACTGTTCGAGGCGCTCGAGCCGCTCGAGCGCGGTTGGTGCGAGCCCCGCCAGGCGCAGCAGCCCCGCGACCCGGTAGGCGTACAGGCCGATATGCCGCCAGGCACCGTCGAAACGCGTAGGCTTAGCGTCTGGCGCGTCTTCCCGCGGCCAGGGGATCGGCGCCCGGCTGAAATACAGCGCCTCCCCGGTCGCGCCGCACACCGCCTTGACGCAATTCGGATCGAGGAACTCGGCCAGGTTGGCGATCGGCGCCGCGGCGGTCGCCACGTCCGCCGCGCCGTTCTCGCCAAGGAGCGTCGCAAGCCGCTCGATGAGCTGCGGGTCGATCAAAGGCTCATCGCCCTGGACGTTGACGACGATTTCCTCGGCCGCGAGCCCCAAGCGCCGCACCACCTCCGCGACCCGGTCGGTTCCCGAGGCGTGCTGCGCGGCGGTCATCAGGCACTCGGCGCCGAAGCCCTTGGCCACGGCGAGGATGCGTTCATCATCGGTCGCGACGATGACCCGCCGCGCGCCGCTCGCGCAGGCGCGCTCCCAAACCCACTGCAGCAGCGGCCGGCCGGCGATCGGCGCCAGCATCTTCGCCGGCAGACGCGTCGAGGCGTAGCGCGCCGGCACCACCACGCTGAAATCCTGCATGCCGACCGCGGAGGGGTTAGCGCTCGAGCAGGGCATCATCGCTCGCCAGCACCCGCGCCTCCTCCGGTAGCATCACCGGAATACCGTCGCGCACCGGATAGGCGAGGCGGTCGACGCGGCAGACGAGCTCCGGGGCGGCCCCGCCGCTCGCGAGGCGCAAGGCCCCCTTGCATATCGGGCAAACCAGCAGTTCCAACAGTCGTTTATCCACGTTCAACCTCACCCTCGTCGATCCGCCGCATGACCCGCTGCATGAGCACCGCCCCGTCCGCCGCGCCGAAGCAGGCCTCGACCGGCACGAAAGCATGTCGATCATCGGCGAACCCGGCGCATTTTACGGCATCCTTCTCCGTCATCAGCACCGGATTGCGGTCGGCGAAGCGGATATCCGCAGCCCGGAAGTCGGCATGATCGTCGAAGGGATGCTCGATCACCTCGAGACCGGCGGCGCGCAACAGGCGAAAAAAGCGCTGAGGATTGGCAATTCCGGCCACCGCGTGCACCGTTCTGCCGGCGAAATCCGCGAGCGGCACCGGCGCGC
>JABEVI010000224.1 GCA_013044085.1 Steroidobacteraceae bacterium | reverse complement strand
GTGGCATCAATCTCGAGAACATCGATGCTCAGCTGGTCGGCGACGGCAACGCCCTGGCGATCAAGCGTTTCACGGCATCGATGCCGCCGGGCACGGTCTCGATGACGGGACGCATCGGCTTTTTGCGGTCCGGCATCCCGCTCGATCTGCACATCGTCGCGAAGAATGCGCGACCGATCACCAGCAGCCTGGTCACCGCGAACATGGATGCAGACCTGCATGTCCGCGGCACGGCGCGCCGGCGGATCGAGCTGAGCGGCACGATCCACGTGAATCATGCCGTCGTCGGCATTCCGAAGGCGCTGCCGCCGAATGTTGCGGTGCTCAATGTGCGCCGGCGCGGACAGGCGGCGGTGAAGGCGGTCAAGCCGATCATCGTCACCTTGCATCTGGATGTCTCGGCGCCACGCCAGGTTTTCGTGCGCGGACGCGGACTCGATGCCGAGCTCGGCGGTGACCTGCGGCTTGCCGGTACCGTCGATGCCCCGGAGGTCGGCGGTGGTTTCAATCTGCAGCGCGGCAGCGTCGAGCTGGCCGGCAGCCGCTTGTCATTCACGAGCGGACGAGTCGGATTCAACGGCGCAGGCCTTCGTCACCGGATCGATCCGACGATCGATTTCAGCGCGCAGACAAACGCCGGCGGCGTGCAGGCTACACTGCGCATCACCGGACTTGCGGACGCGCCGCGGTTCGCGTTGACCAGCATTCCATCGATGCCGCCGGATGAGATATTGCGGGTTTTGTTGTTCGGCGGCTCGAATCCTACGCACCTCTCGGCCCTGCAGGCGGCCCAGATCGGTGCCGCGTTCGCGACCTTGTCCGGTGTCGGTGGCGGCGAGTTCGATCCTTTGGCGAAGCTGCAGCGCACGCTCGGGCTCGACCGCTTGACCGTCGGTGCCGCGCCGACGAACGGCGGCGCCACCTCGGGCTCCTCGGCTTCGGGCGCGAGCATCGCCGCCGGACGCTACCTCTCGCCACGGGTCTATATCGAGGCGAAACAGACGACGACCGGCTCGAGTCAACTGCTGGTCAATGTCGATTTGACGAAGCACCTGAAGCTGCAGACGCGCCTGGGCACCGGCGCGGTGATCACCCCGGGGACGACTCCGCTGAACGATCCGGGCAACAGCATCGGTTTGTCGTACCAGATCGAGTACTGAAGGCCGCCTGCGGGTACACTGGGACATCGCTCGATGCGCCGCCGGTGAGGTGGCAGGGACCGTGACCATGCGAATCCGCAGCTTGTTTCTCTTGATCGTGCTGCTGTTGGTGGCCGGGTTCCTCGCGTTCAACTGGCAGGCGATCACCGTGCCGGTGAAGTTCAGCCTGCTGCTGACGACGATCGATGTGCCGGTCGGGCTCGTGATGGTCGTGGTCCTCGTCCTGGTGGTGGCGAGTTTCGGTGGCTACCTGTTGTGGTCACAGGCCGAGACGCTGTCGGCGACGCGCAGGCACGCGGCCGAACTGCGCGCACAAAGAACACTCGCCGAGCAGGCGGAAAGCTCGCGGCTCAGCGAGTTGCGTGCGCTGATTCACGGCGAATTCGCGCAATTCGGCGCGCGCATGGCGCACACCGAAGAACTCCTGCGAACCGAGATTCGCGACCAAGGCAATGCGATCGCGGCGAGCATCGGCGAACTCGACGATCGCCTGCACCGCACCGGCGGCGATTTGCCGTGACGCCGGACGAGCGGCCGGCAACCGGGCTGGCGGTGGCCGGTCCGGGCAGCCGCAGCTACGCGTTCATGCTCGACTGGCATATCCGCCTGCTCGCCGCGCTGGTGTGGATGCTGGTCGCCGTGCTCGCGCTGAAACCTACCTGGGATTTGAGATCCGATTCGACGCTGTTCGTGCTGGTGCCTGCGCTGGCGATTTATTTTTTGTATCACCCCGTCGTCGAGATCCTGTTGCGGGGCCAGACGCCGGGCAAGCGCATGGCCGGCGTGCGTGTGGTCGCGCTGGACGGTGCCGAGCCGCGCCTGCGTGCGATCCTGATCCGTAATGCGCTGCGACCGGTCGATTCTTTGCCCTTGTTCTATGCGCTCGGTCTGGTCACTTGCATCATCACCGCGCAGCGGGTGCGCATCGGCGATTTGTTGGCAGGCACCCGGCTGATCGAAGCCGCGCCGCAATCCGCTGATGGCGGCGGCGACATCCGGGATCTGGTCGATCGTATCCTCGAGCGTTGGAATCGGCTCGATCCGCGCGAGCGCGATGAGATCGGCCGGACGCTGCTGGCGCGGCTCGAGGGCACCGGTGCGAATCCGGCCGGAGCGCGTCTCGATGACGAGGAATTGCGGCGCCGACTGCGCGCCTGGTCGGATCGCGGCTGAGAGCGGGGCGGCCGGCGGGCGCCGCCTGGTGCATCACGACGGCAGCGACCCGCCCCGGCGCGCCAGATCCGCCCCGGCGCGCCGCAGTTCCAGATCGTAGTAAAGGGACAGCAAGACGGCCGGAAACCAGATCGTCATCAGCATGCCGACGCCCACGGAAGCCAGCCGTTGCAGACCGATCATGATCGCGCTGGCAGCCGGATCCGGCGCGACCGAGAGTCCGAACAGCAGGCCGACGATGATGTAGAAGACCAGGGCGATCAGGGTCGCCACGGAGTAAAGCGACATCGTCCGCCACCAGTGCCCGTCGATCAAGCGCTTGCTGATACGCAGCGAGTCGAGTGCGCCAAGATCGCCGACGATCATCGCCGTGAAGCTCAGCATCAATACGCCGGCAAGGTAGACCCCGGGTACGAGCAGCAGAACGAAGCCGACGCCGGTGGCCAGCGCGATCAGGATCGAGGCCACGATGGCCCTCGGCAGCAGGCGCAAGCCGACGCCGAGGGACCGGCCGAGAGCGGGCTGCCGGCGTGTTGCGATCGCGTGCATGTGATCGGTCAGCGCCAGGTTGAACACCATCAGCATCAGGAACCCGAGCAGCGCCGACAAGAGGAAATCTCCGGAGCTGAGCAGCGCGAACAGCGCCTTTGGATCGGTAGGCACATGTGCAGGCAGTTTCGATTGCAGGTGGATGTCGGTGAGCGCCAGAGCGACTTCCGGGGCGAGTGCGAGCGGCCACGAGTGCGGCAGGCACTCGCGGTAGAGGTTGAACGCATCGTCCAGTACACCGCCGATCGTCCTCGGCGCCGTGGGTTGTGAGTACACCTGGGTTCCCCGCCATCGGTCATGTCGACCGGCGCCAAGGTTAACATGGCCGCTGCGATCAGCCGCGGCCGCGGCCGCGCGAGCGGCGGGTGTTGCAACTTTTTTGCACCCTGCGGTGTTATAGGTTCAAACGAAATCACACCGTGCAAACCCGAATCAAGCCATCGACGGATACCGAGGAATTCAGGACGTTCATGCGTGCCTATCAAGACATGGTCTTCTCGACCGCCGCACGCCTCACCGCCGACGATGCGCAGGCGCAGGATATCTGTCAGGAGGTGTTCGTCAGGGCGTTCGAGCACTTTGCGGATCTGCGCGGCAGCGCGACGGCCGGCGGTTGGTTGAAGACGGTCGCGGCGAATCTGGCGATCAACCACCTGAACCGCTATCGCAAGCGCTGGCGGCTGTTCGGCGAGTTCGCGGTGCGCGGCGACGTGGAGTTTGACCATGCGACGCCGGACTCGCCGATTGCGGACCGGCTGGCCGAAAACCTCGGTGAGGAACAGCGTCGTGAGCTGATCGAAGCGGCGTTACGCGCTTTGGCACCGCCGCAACGCCTGCCGTTGGTGCTCTATCACTTCGAGGAGTTGTCCTACGAGCAGATCGCCGCGCGGCTTGGGTGTTCGCTTGCCAAGGTGAAGACGGACATACGCCGCGCGCGTGCCGCCTTGCTGCCGGTGCTGTGCCGGCTCGGAATCGATCGCGATATGTTGGAGGCTTGAGATGACCCGGGACAATGCACGGCAGGACGTCGATGAAGCGCTGGTGGATCGTGGCCTGCGTGGATTGGGCGTGCGGCGCGCCCCGGCGGGTCTCGAGGCGCGCGTATTCGATGAGCTTGCGCGTCGTGCGGCCCTGCCGTGGTGGCGCCGCTCCTTCGCTCACTGGCCGCCAACGCCACGGGCCGCGCTGCTGCTCGCGTGCGCAGGGCTTGCGCCGCTCGCGTGGCGCGCCGGCGCCTGCGCGGCGGCCTTCTTGAATGACGGGGTGCGACGCGCCGCCGTGCCACTGGCACTGGTGCGCGACATCCTGCGCACGGCGATCGATGCCCAGTCCTCCTTGCGCTTGTTCGACGGCATCGTGCCGCCGACCTGGATGGTGGGCATTCTCGTCATCACCGGAATCTTGTACGTGGTACTGATCGCCTTGACCGCAATCGCATACCGCACCTTGTACCTGAACACTTGAACGAATCGGGAGTCGACATGCTTGCATCGCCAAAGTTTGGAGGGCTGTTAGCCGGGTTGTTCATCATCGCCATGGCTGGGTCGCCGGTCGCGAGGAGCGCGGCGGCACCGGCATCGGTTGCCGCTGTTGTCGCGGCGCCCGCGCCGGCGAGCAGCACGGTGGGGCGCGATTCCGGTGGCCTGGTCAGCTTCGGCCACGACTCGCGGCTCGCCGCGGGCCGCCGGGGCGATGCGGTGGTGTCGATCTTCGGCTCATCGACCGACGAGGGTCAGGCGCGATCGGTCGTGTCGATTTTCGGCAATACCTCGGTCACCGGCACCGCCGGCGATTCGGCGGTGGCGGTGTTCGGCAACACTTACTTCGACGGCAGGACCCGGGGCGATGTCGTCGCGGTCTTCGGTGGCGTCGAACTCGGTCCGCATGCGCACGTCGGCGGCGATGTGGTCGCCGTCGGCGGCAAGATCATACGTGACCCGGCCGCCGTGGTGCATGGGCGGACCCAGGATGTGCGCATCGGCTTGCTCTCCAACTTTCAGTGGTTGCACCCCTGGATCGAGCACGGACTGCTCTATGGGCGGCCGTTGGCGGTTGCGGCCGGATTGGCCTGGGCTTGGTGGGTGGCGTTCGGCTTTTTGGCGCTTTACGTGCTCTTGGCGGTGGGGTTTCGCGATGGCCTGATGCAATGTGTGGCCACGCTCGAGTCGCGGCCCGGTCAAACCGTGGTGGCGTCGCTGCTGGCGATGTTGTCTGTGCCGGTGCTGATCGTGCTGTT
This sequence comes from Steroidobacteraceae bacterium, assembly GCA_013044085.1. Classification (GTDB taxonomy): domain Bacteria; phylum Pseudomonadota; class Gammaproteobacteria; order Steroidobacterales; family Steroidobacteraceae; genus Bog-1198. Next base: position 363 of record JABEVI010000224.1, on the reverse strand, counting down.
GTGTATCAGCGTGATCGGAATTGCCGCCGTGCCGTTCTTTCTCCTGGGGCTGGTCTGCGCGGTGCTGTTCGGCAAGGCGGTCGTGTTCGCATGGCTCGGCCGGCTGATCAGCGGCCGCCGCGACACGGGGGCTTTCGCGCACCCGGCGATTGCCGTACTGCTCGGCGGCGTGTTCGTGCTGCTGCTGTATCTGGTGCCGGTCCTCGGCTTCCTCGCCCAAAAAGCCTTCAGCGCACTGGCGCTCGGCGCCGTGGTCTACACACTGATCCTGGCCATGCGGGCACGCCAGGCCACCGCCGGTGGCGAGCGAGCGGCGCCTGAGGCCGCGCCTGCGCCGCAGGTCGCGCCTTCGCCGGTCGCCGC
>JABEVI010000042.1 GCA_013044085.1 Steroidobacteraceae bacterium | reverse complement strand
CCGCCCCTCAGCAAGTCCGTGAAGCGCCCGCATGTCACTCGAGCAATTCGGTTACGAAGATCAGCTCGATCGCGCGCTCAGCCTCGTCGATCTAATCGTTTACGGCATGATCTTCATGGTACCGATCGCGCCGTTCGCGGTCTTCGGCTTCGTGTGGCAGGACGCTCATGGCATGGTGGCGCTCGCCTATCTGATCGGCATGGCCGGCATGCTCTTCACCGCCATGAGTTACGCCTCGATGTCGCGCGCCTTCCCGCTCGCCGGCTCGGTTTACGCCTACGTACAGCGCGGCATGCACGAAGCGGCGGGATTTCTGGCCGGCTGGCTCATTCTGCTCGATTACATCCTCATCCCTGCGCTGCTGTACCTGTTCTCGGCGGTCGCACTGCGCCCGCTGCTGCCGCAAATTTCGGTGTCGGTCTGGCTGGTCGTCTTCGTGGCGGTGAACGCCACTGCGAATCTGCTCGGTGTGCGCTTCACAGCGGGTCTATACAAGGTGCTGCTGGCGCTCGAACTGCTGATGCTCGCGGTGTTCGTGGTGGTCGGTGCACGTGCGCTTTACGGTGGTACCGGCGCGGGGGGGCTGACGCTTGGACCGCTGTACGATCCACGACATTTCTCACTCACTACGGTGGCGGGAGCCACCTCCATAGCGGTCCTGTCGTTTCTCGGATTCGACGGCATCTCGACACTGTCTGAGGAAAGCGCGGGCGCGCGCAATGCCATCGCCCGGGCGACGCTACTGTCGCTGGTGCTGATCGGCGCTCTATTCGTCGTGCAGACCTGGATTGCCGCGGATCTAGCGCAGGGGATGCAGTTTCACTCGGCCGCCACGGCGTTCTACCAAGTGGCCGCTCGCGCCGGCGGCGGCGACCTGCGGCTCGCGGCAATTCTGGCCGTGGTAATCTCGTTCGGGATCGCCAATGCCATGGCCGCCCAGGCAGCCGTCGCGCGCGTGCTGTTCGCCATGGCGCGCGACCGCAAGCTGCCGGCGGTGCTCGCGGCCGTGCACCCGCGGTTCAAAACACCGTACGTCAGCACGCTGCTGGTAGCGGCAGTCTCCCTGCTGGTGGGCCTGTTTTTCGTACATCGTATCGATGACCTCAGCCGTGTGGTCAATTTTGGGGCGCTAACCAGTTTCGCGCTCCTGCACGTCGCGGTGGCCTACCATTACATCGTCCGCGGGCGCTCAGGCGCCTGGGTCCGTCATCTGCTCTGTCCGCTCGCGGGACTCGTTGTTATCTTGTATGTACTGGCCGGCATGGATCGTACGGCCAAGATTCTCGGCGGCTGCTGGATCGCGCTCGGGATCATCTACTACATCGTACTGACGCTCCTTGGCCGCAGCCGCACAAACGTGGTGGCCATTCCGCCCGAGTGATCTCACAACGAAATGCTTTGCGCGCGCCGCTATCCAGCGTTCTCGATCGCGGCATTGTGATTGACTCAGTGAATTTCGGATGGTCATAATCGCACCAACCTGTTTGACGCGCTGATCCGCCTGGCGCAGCGACTTGACCAGGACCGCGGGCGGAGATTCGAACCATGTATGTGAATGTCGAGGGCGCACGCCTGTTTTTCGATTGCGTCGGCGCCAAGCTTGCGATCGCCGGCGAGGCGATGGTCGAGCGGCCGACGTTGATCGTCATGCATGGCGGCCCAGGTTTCGATCATACGACGCTGCGCGGCTTCTTCGACCGCTTTGCCGACAGCCATCAAGTACTTTATCTCGATCATCGCGGCAATGGGCGCTCCGGCGGAGAACCCGAAACCTGGAACCTTGCGCAGTGGGGCAAGGATGTGAAGGCGCTGTGCGATGCACTGGGCGTCGAAAGGCCTCATGTATATGGAAATTCGTTCGGCGGAATGGTGGCAATGTCCTATGCGGCACAATTCCCCGATCATCCCGGCAAGCTGATCCTGTCGTCGACGGCAGCGCGCATGCACCTCGATGTCACGTATCGGCTGATGACGGAACGCGGCGGTGAAAAGGCCCGCGCCATCGCCACGCGCTTCTGGACCGCGACGGATGCGCAATCGATGGCGCAGTACATGGAAGTCTGCATGCCTCTGTATAACCCGAACCCCAACCCGAACGAATTGGCGGCGCGCAAGCGGGCGCTGATACGGCCTGAGGTTTCGCGCCATTTCATCCTCGGCGAAATGCGCACGATGGATGCGCGAGCGGGCCTTGCCGCCATCACGTGCCCGACGCTGGTGCTGGCCGGGCGCTATGATCCGATTACACCTGTCTCCTGCAGCGAGGAGATCGCCTCGCTCATTCCGGGCGAGCGCGTGTATCTTCGGACCTTCGAAGAGGCCGGCCACGGGGTGCACCGTGACGTGCCCGAAAAGGCCGAGTCGGTGCTGCGCCAGTTCCTCGGCGAAGCGGTGTGAAGACCGCTGCCGAAGCGTTGCCGCTCAAACGCCATGTCGCCGCCGTCGTCGTCGGCAATGCGCTCGAATTCTACGATTTCCTCACCTATAGCTTTTTCGCGGTCTACATCGGCCAGGCCTATTTCCCCTCGCACGATCCGACAACGAGCCTGCTCGCATCGCTCGCTACATTCGGCGCCGGCTTCGTGACGCGGCCGCTCGGCGGCATCATCATAGGCACGCTCGGCGATCGCGTGGGCCGCAAGCCCGCCATGTTCCTATCCTTCACGCTGATGGGCATGGGAATGCTGGGGGTCGTGTTCACGCCGTCCTATGCGACGATCGGCGCCGCTGCGCCAGTGCTGGTTGTCGGCTTCCGGCTGATTCAGGGCTTCGCGCTGGGTGGCGAGGTGGGACCGACCACGGCGTTCCTGATCGAGGCGCCGCCGGCCGGCATGCGCGGCCTTTATGGCGCGTTGCAATCAGCCTCGCAATATGCCGCGGCCTTTGCGGCTGGCTGCGTCGGCACCGGTCTTTCCGCCGTGCTCGGTCCGGCAGCGCTGGCACGCTGGGGCTGGCGCGCGGCGTTCTTCCTGGGTGCACTCATCATTCCATTCGGCCTGATCGTGCGCCGTTCCTTGCCCGAGACGGCTGGAGCGCCGAAAGCCGGCGACGAACCACATGTGTTGCGCGCCCACGCCAGGCTTGCGGTGCTCGCGGTGCTGCTGATGGCGGGGGCCACCATTGCCACTTATGTGATCTTCTATCTGTCGACCTATGCCGAGGTGACGCTGCACATCGCGCCGGCCTGGTCATTCGGCGCGACGCTGACGATCGGCTTGTGCGGAACGCTGTTCGCGCCGCTCGGCGGGCGCCTGTCCGATCGCTTCGGGCGCAAGCCCGTGATGCTGACGAGCACCTGTGTCATGATCATCATCACCATTCCAGCTTTTCTGCTGCTCAATGCCGTGCCCGCCGGCCCGGTGCTGATCGCGCTGGCCGCGATATTGACCGTGGTCTTCGCGATGGGCGTCGGCGTCAGCATCATGACGATTTCCGAAGCCCTGCCGGCGCGCATACGCTCCGGCGCGATGGCGACGCTTTATGCCGTGTCCATCGCCATTTTCGGCGGCAGCGCGCAGTTCAACGTCGCCTGGCTGGCAGCACGGCTCCACGCTCCCATGGCGCCGGCCTATTACCTGACCGTGGCGCTCGTGGTCGCCTTGATCGCCATCTTGCTGTTTCCCGAAACCGCGCCGGTGTGCACCGTGGCGCCTCGCGAGTAGGCGGCCCCCCGGAGCGCAAAGGTGTTTGTTATGTTGACGCAAATCAAACTGATGACGGAAGAATTGCGCTCCGTGCGGCGCGATCTACATCGGCACCCAGAGCTTGCATACCATGAGAAGCGCACGGCAGGTGTCGTGGCGCAACTGCTGCGCAAGTGGGATATTGAGGTTCACGAGGGGATTGGCCGAACGGGCATCGACCCCGCGAATATTGCCGTCTTGTCCATAACACGCATTGCTGGAGGAACGACCCACAACGCAATGCCGCCGGAAGTGCAATTGATGGGAATCGTTCGGACATTCGATCCGGCGGTTCAGGACAAGCTCGAGTCGGCCCTACGGAATTGAGTCGAATACGCCGCCAAGGCAGGAGGTTGCAGCGCGTCCATGGAGCACGGGCGCAACTATCCTGGGACGACCAACGATGCCGCGTGCGCGCTATTCGGCAACGCCATGTTGCAACAAGTTCCGGGTGCCTACATCTGGCTCGGACAGGGGACGGGCCCTGCCGGTCCGCCCCTTCACGATCCGGCATATGACTTCAGTGACGACGTTATGCCGGTAGGCGCCGCCTTGCTTGCGGCGCTTGCGGAGCGGCGTCTGGGAATCTGATCCGCACATCGTCCGTGATTCGCAAATGGCGTGCACTCCGCGTTTGTGCGATTCTCGCTAT
>JABEVI010000041.1 GCA_013044085.1 Steroidobacteraceae bacterium | reverse complement strand
CGGCTCTTCGCGGTTTCAATGCCGACGTTGGTGACGCGTGCGATTTCCTCGACGGCGAGTCCGCCTTCTTCGCGCAACAGGAATGCTTCGCGCTGTGCCGCCGGCAGCGCCGCGAGCGCCGCGAACAACGCCGATTGCTGCTCGCCGAATTCCGCCCGCCGATCGGGCAGTTCGTACTCCGGCACTTGCGGCTCGGGCACGCCCGCCGCCGGCTCGGCGGCGCCCGTGGGCATCGGCGCCGTCCGACCACGTCGATAATGGTCGATTGCGCAGTGATGAGCGACGTGGAACAAGTACGTCGTGAACCTTGCACGGGCCTCGTAGCGATGGCGTGCCGCTATCACCTTGGACCATACTTCTTGGAACAAATCGCTTGCCGTTGCCGGGTCATGGACCTGGCGCAGCAAATATCGGTAGAGCGGTCCCTTGTGGCGGGCATAGAGCGCCTCGAATGCGCCAAGGTCGCCACTGCGGTAGCGCAGCATGAGTTGCCCATCCTGGTCAGCGATATCCATGCCGGCTAGCATACGTGCCCCGCCGGTTATTGGCACAAACGGTCCGCCCGCACCCCAGGGGTTGATCGACGTGCGGCGGGTCGGGAACCTATTCATTACTTTGCTGTTGTAGTAGGGTAAGACACTGCGACATGGGTTAGCCGATCGATGAATTCGCCCTGGAACGACCGCCAACCGATCTATCGCCAGCAACTCGTCGAGCAACACCTCGTCCAGAAGCGCCGCGGTCGCGGCATGTACGTCGGCGATGGCGCACGCCCAACCCTTTTGGCCGATGAGCGGCGGCGCTTTCGCAACGAGGAATGGCCGCGGGTGCTCGAGAGGATCCGGCGCCTCGGCTTCTCCGCCGGCGAACTGCTCGCCGAGCCCTCAGTGGCGACGCCAACACCGGTCCGGCCGCCCGATTTTGGCGTCGCGAGCCGACGTTTTTAAGAAGGCTCATGGCACCCGTCATCGAAGCGCGCGACCTGACCAAGCGATATGGCGCCCATGTTGCCGTCGATCGTGTCGGCTTTGTGATCCGGCCCGGCCGCATCGTCGGACTGATCGGCCCGAACGGTGCCGGCAAGACCTCGATTCTACGCGCCTTGCTCGGGCTTGCGCCCTACGAGGGATATTTGCGCGTCCTCGGCCGCGAGCCCTTCCATGAGAGGGCCGCTCTCATGTGCGAGGCATCGTTCATCCCCGACATCGACGTGTTGCCCGGATGGTTGCGAGTCGATCGGGCACTCGACTTCGTCGCCGGCGTCCATCCACGCTTCCGGCGCGACCGCGCACGTGCGTTGCTCGGCAAGGCGGGGATCCCGCTCGAGCGTCGCCTGCGCGAACTGTCGAAGGGCGTGAAGACCCAGGTGCATCTGGCGTTGACGATGTCGATCGACGCCAGATTGCTCGTGCTCGACGAACCCACGCTCGGCCTGGACTTGATTGCGCGTCGGCATTTTTATGAGGCGCTGACCGAGGATTACATGAACGAGACGCGCTCGATCCTGGTCACGACGCACCAGGTCGAGGAAATCGAGAATCTCCTCACGGACATTTTGTTCCTCGACAAGGGACGTATCGTCCTCGACACCTCGCTCGATGAAGTCGCGGCGCGCTACGCGACGGTCGCGGTCGGCGCCGAGCAGTTGAGCGAGGCGCGGGCGCTGCGCCCGTTCCATGAGCGTCGCTCGCCCGGCGCAACGGTCCTCTACTTCGATGGCGTTGACCGTGCCAAACTCGGCGCGTTCGGTGATGTGAGCGTCCCCAGCATTGCCGACTTGTTCGTCGCCAAGCTCTCGAGCGGACCGGCATGAAGCGCCATTTCTGGCTGATCCGCCGGGAAATATGGGAGAGCCGCGCCATCTGGGTCGTGCCGGCGCTGATCGGCGCCCTGTTGGTGCTGGCTGCGCTGTTCGGCCACGTCGACGTGGTGCTGTCGAATGTATCGCCGCAGCGCGGGGCACTCGGCGGCGTGCTGCTGTTTGCCTCGGGCGCCGTTTTCCTGCTTGCCATGACCACGTATTCCGCGTGGTATCTGCTCGACTGCCTGCATTCGGAACGCAGCGATCACAGCATTCTATTCTGGAAGTGCCTGCCGATTTCGGACACGGCGACCGTGCTCTCGAAGCTGCTCATGGGGCTGCTCGTGATCCCGTTCATTTACTTCGCGATTGCCGATCTGACCACGCTCACGATCGCGTTCGTGGTTTCCGTGCGCGCGCGCTCATGGATCGGCGCATCGCTCTGGAACCCCGGTCAATGGCTGCAACTTCAGGTTCTATGGGTGTATGTGATCGCGACGCTGGCCGTATGGTTCCTGCCGGTCGCCGGGTGGCTGCTGCTCGTCTCGGCGTGGGCGCGGCGTGCGCTGACCCTGTGGTCGTTCCTGCCGCCGCTCGGGGCGATCTGGGCTGAGCGCGTGTTCTTCGGCACGAGTGTTCTCGCGCACGCAGTCACCTCGCGTTTGTTCATGGGGTATCCCGGCGACGCCTTCCACGATTTTCAGGGCTCCATCTTCGCCCTCGCCGGCTTTCCGGTCGCCGGACGCAGTGCCGCCCCGGGTGACGTCTGGAGCTTGATCGATCCGGTCGGTTTCGCGACGCATCGCGCGACCTGGATCGGCATCGCGGTCGGCGTTGCCTTGATCTTCGTGGCCATTCGACTCCGTTCGCGCAGCGTCGAACTCTGAGCGGCCTGCTTTTGAGCCGGCGCCGAATGGCGCAGAATGTCCCGCGAACCGCATAGGCAACCCTGAGGAGCCGGGCATGTACAAGACCAAGATCGATTTACCCGAGAAGACGCGACGCAATGCGATCGAAATGCTCAACGACCGACTTGCCGAGGCGATCGACCTGCAGAGTCAGGCGAAGCAGGCGCATTGGGGCGTCAAGGGGCCGAATTTCATCGCGCTGCACGAGTTGTTCGACAAGATTTCCGACCTGCTGCTCGCGCAAATTGACGAGATCGCCGAACGCGTCACCGCGTTGGGTGGAGCCGTGGAGGGAACCGTGGCCGTGGCGGCGAAGCGCAGCAAGCTCAAAAATTACCCGCTGAACATCAGTGCCGGCAAGGACCATCTGTACTATCTGTCGTCCCAGGTCGCCGCATTCGGCAAGGCTGTGCGCAAGGCGATCGACGACACCGCGAAACTCGGCGACGCCGGCACGGCCGACCTGTTCACGGGCATATCGCGCGATCTCGACAAGCACCTGTGGCTCCTCGAGGCGCATGCGCAGGACAGGATGTGATGCCCCCGGCCGGCACGGCTCAATCCAACAGTTGCGCGAAGTAGCTGTTGCGCAGGCGATTCAGTGGATCGGTTCGGCGCCGTAGGGCGCCGAACAGCCGGGCCCGCTCGCCGAAGGCCTTGGAAACGTGCTCCGTCGTAAGGGCGCGTGTCTGGTTGAACGTTGGCTTGCCGCCGGCCGCGGATGCAAATTCGTTGAAGTCGATCAAAAAATCCTCGAAGCCCTGTTCGCCGGTGGAGGAGGGTTCCAGCGTGACCATGTCGCCGGCGTGGCTCGGGCTGAACAATGAGTTCCGATCGCGGTGCAGGCGGCTCGCGCCGGTCACGAGATGGCAGCGATAACGATATTTCTTGTAGTACGCACGGCAGAACGCCGAGTAGCTTTGCAGCAGTGACGGAAAGTCCGCCTGTGCGAAAGCCCAGACGCTGTAGGTGTGGCGCGCCTTCCAAGCCTCGGAGGGCAGATCACGCATCCACTCGTGCGCATGCATCACGACGCCGCGCGAGGCTCGGCTCTGGGTCGCGTTGAGCGCGCGATGTACGCCGGTGAGGACCGCGGCACGCAAACCCGGTGTCGCCAGCACGCTGCCGACCGATGTGCCGAACGCGGGCAGGACGTTGCGCATCACCGAATTGCGAATCTGCCAAATGCCGGAGCGACTGACGCTTGCCTCGTGATCCACGATACGCCGCTCCACGGTGACACGTTCGGAAAACGGGGCGATGTGCAAGCGCAGTGCCGCGGGTTGCGCGAGGATTTTCGCGTAGCGCAGAGCGAACTCGGCAAGCGAGTAGTTCTGGTAGTCGATCTTCACGGGCTTCAAGGTCTCGATGCGCAACACAACCTCGTGGACGACCCCGAGCAGGCCATGGCTGGAGCGCAGCACGCGCATCAGGTCCCGATCGCGCTCGGTCACGGTAATCTGCCGGCCTTGCGGCGTGATCAGCTTCATCTCGGTGACGCAGGAAGCCATCTGCGCGAGCCCTTCCTGATACGATGCCTGCGGCAGCGTCGTTACCGCGAGCGCGCCGACCGACATGTTGCCGACTTCCGGGGTGAGCGGTAGTTCCAGCCCGCGCTCGGCGAGTGCGCGCACCAGCGTGCCGACCCGCACGCCGGCCTGTACCCGAACACAGCCGTCATCGAAGTCCAGAATCTTGTCGAGCGCGCCGGTATTGAGCGAGGTGCCGGCGTCGCTGCTTGCGCAACGTGTCAGTGAGTAGTCGGCACCGACCGACCGCACCGGTGAGGGATGCGCGCGCGCATCGGCGAGGATTTTCGCGATCTCATCCTGGTTGCGCGGGCGCACCACCCGTTGCGGATGCTGACGGGTTCCGTAATGATCAGCGCCTCGCGAGCGCGTTTCCCTGAGTGCCATCTGCGCTTCCCCCCGGAAGACTGGTTTGTTGCGGCACGATCATCTGCTGTTCTGGGGGTGGCGCAGAAGCCGGGGCTTCCAGGCGCACGGCTCGTGCCGTGGCGGTGCTGGCGACCCCGCTATCATCGAACGTCCGCTGGGACGATCCTTAGACCGGAGGCTTTGCGCCCCCGCCTTTCGGCGGGTTTGCCCTTGAACAGTCCGTTTACTATGCGGCGCGGCGCGCCCGCTGTAAAGGGCCGGCGTGTCTGCGGCAATGCTGGGGACAGCGGTTGCCCGGCCTGCTAACATCGAGCCGATGCCGCGGCACCCGCCGACCGACGAACCTGGAGTCAGTTCGCTGGCGCTCGAGGGCGGCGGCGGGGCCTGGCGCTTGGTCTTGGGCGGCGACTGGTCGGCGCGGGAACTCGGTCCGCTGCGGGTGCTGATCGATGCATTGCCGCCGACCCTGCCAGGAGCCGTCACCTGCGACTGGTCCGCCGCCGAGTCGCCCGGCATCGGCCCAACTTGGGCGCTGCTGAACCACTTGGCGCGTGCTTGCGCGAGCCCCCTGTCCGTGCAACACCTCAATCCGCCGCGGCATATCGCATTCCTCGAGGACCTGCGCGCCGGTGGCGGCACCGCCCCGCACCCGGCCGAGGCCGGTGGCGCCGGCAGACCGGTCGAGCGGCTCGGTCGCTGGGTGCTGGCGCAAAGTGAGCAGACGCGTCTCTTTGCGGAATTTCTCGGCCGCATCATCACGGTGCTCGGCCGTGCCGTGTTGCATCCGCGCGCCCTGCGTGTGCCGTCGTTGACGAGACATCTCTACGAGACCGGTGTCACCGCGATACCGATCGTCTCCTTGATAGCCTTTCTGATCAGCGTGATCGTCGCCTATCTCGGCGCACAGCAGTTGCGGCTCTTCGGGGCCGACATCTTCGTCGTCGACTTGATCGCCATATCGGTGCTGCGTGAGATGGGGGTGTTGCTGACCGCGATCATCGTCGCCGGACGATCCGGTAGCGCATTCGCCGCCGAAATCGGCGTGATGCGCCTGAACGAGGAGACCGACGCGTTGCAGGCGATGGGCATGGATCCGATCGAGTTGCTCGTCGTGCCGCGAGTCCTGGCGCTCATCCTCGCCCTGCCGTTGTTGACCGTCATCGCCGATGCGATGGGGATCGCCGGGGGCGGCCTGCTTGCGCACTTCCAGCTACACATCCCCTGGCCGCAATTCATCGGTCGGCTGCATGCGGCGATAGCTCCGACCACATTCTGGGCGGGTCTGATCAAGGCGCCGGTTTTCGCCGCGCTGATCGGTTTGGTCGGCACCTACCGCGGCATGCGTGTGCGCGATTCGGCACGCGAGCTCGGGCGCCTGACGACGCTCGCCGTCGTGCAGTCCATCTTCCTGGTGATCTTCGCCGACGCACTGTTTGCGATACTGTACGTGCGGCTGGACTTCTGAGCATGGCGGAATCTCCCGATCCGGTGATCCGCGTGCGTGGTTTGGTCAGCCGCTTTGGCACGCAGTTGATCCACGACGGTCTCGACATGCAAGTCGCCGCGGGCGAGATCTTCGCCATCGTCGGTGGCTCTGGAACCGGAAAATCGGTGTTGATGCGGACGATACTCGGCTTGAGGCGGCCGGAGGCGGGCACGGTCGAGGTCTACGGTCGCAACATCGGTGCCTTGCCGCGTTCCGAGCTCGGCAGTTTCGTCCAGTCCTTCGGTGTTACGTTCCAGAATGGTGCGTTGATCAGCTCGCTCACCGTCGCCGAAAACGTCCAATTGCCGCTGCGCGAGTATCGCGGTGTCCGCGGCACCGCCCTCGAGGAGCACTCCGCCTTGTGTCTGGCGATGGTGGGCCTGCCGCCGCAGAGCGCAGGAAAGTATCCGGCTCAGCTCTCCGGTGGCATGATCAAGCGTGCGGCGCTCGCGCGCGCACTCGCACTCGAACCGAAACTGCTGTTCCTCGACAAGCCGACCGCAGGGCTCGACCCGATTTCCGCCGCGGCGTTCGATGAGCTACTGTTGTACCTTCACGCCCGGCTCGGCCTGACCGTCGTCATGATCACCCACGACCTGGATACGCTGTTTCGCACCTGTGACCGGATCGGCGTGATCCTCGACGGTGCGATGCTCTGCGGCACGCCTTCGGGCCTTGCGGCGAATCCGCAGCCGTGGATCCAGGCTTATTTTCATGGGCCGCGCGCACGCGCCGCAGCGGGTGAGGGACATGGATAGAGACGCCAACTACGTCGCCGTCGGCGCGTTCGTGATGCTGGTCGCCGCCATGACGGCGGCGTTCGTATTCTGGTATGCGGATCACGGTGAAAAGCGCAGCTACGCCCGCTACGAGATATATTTCCGTGGGTCGGTCAGCGGTTTGACGACGGGCAGCCCAGTCCGCTACCTTGGTGTCGACGTCGGCAAGGTCGTGCGGATCATGCTCGATCCGACACAACCGAAGCGCGTTCGCGTGGTTGTCGACATCGACACCCACGCACCGATCGACAGCCGCACACGTGCCTCGCTGAGCCTTCAGGGCGTCACCGGCCTGCTGTTCATCGATCTGGAGCAGGATGCCCGTGCCGGGCCCCCCCACCCGCTCGCGCGTGGCCTGCATCATCCGCTGATCCGGTCGGCACCGTCGGATTTCGACGTGCTCCTCGGCAGTCTGCCGGAACTTACCACCCACGCGGTCGATCTCGTCGACCGATTGAATCGAGTGTTCAGCGAGTCCAACGTTGCAGCTCTGAGTGCGACGATCGAGAACGCGAGGCTCGCAAGTGAGCGTCTTCCGGCCACGATGCGCGATGTGCGGCAATTGATCGCGCAGTTGCGACGTTCCTCGCAGCAGATCGATGAAGCCGCGACGCGTTTGCGCGAGACCGCGACCGCCACGGCGCCGCAGATCCGCATCACTTTGACGCAAGTCACCGCCATCACCGCCAATCTGGCCGACGCCACCCGGCGGCTCGACCGATTGATCGCCACCAACGGACCAGTGTTGAGCCGCCTCTCGCGTCAGAGTCTGCCGCAGTTCGAGCATCTGCTGCGCGAGGCCCGTGGCACGGCGCGCAACCTGCGCGCGTTATCACGCTCGCTCGCGCGGGATCCGTCGCAACTTCTCTACCGCCCGCCTCACGGCGGAGTGCAGGTGCCGCGATGAGTCTTCGGCGGGTTGCGGCGCGCGGCGCGTTGATCTTCGCCGGCGTCATCTGTGTGGCCTCTTGCACCGGATCGCTGTTGCGAAGCGGGAGGGCCCCGGCCGTCGAATACGAACTTTCGGCGCGCGGCGGCGCCCGCGGGCCTCGTATCGCTGCGGATCTGAAGGTGCTGACGCCGCTCGTGCGCGCCGGGCTCGACACGGATTGGATCGCCGCTTCGTACCCCGATGGACGATTGAGCCATTTCTCCGGCTCGCGTTGGAGCGCGCCGCTCGACGAGACCATCGAGCAACTCGCCGTGCAGGAATTCAGGGCCCGTTCGGGTCTGCGCAACGTGGTGCCCGCGGCATCCGTGATGCGCTCGCGGTACCGGCTGGAAATCGAGGTGCTCGCCTTCCAAGCCCGTTATCCGTCCGGCGGCGGCGTGCCGACGGTCGAGGCACATTTCGTCGCCCGCCTCGGTGAGGTCGGCAAACGCGTCCCGCTCGTGAGAATCGATGCGCGGGTCATGCGCCCGGCGAGGGCAAACCGGATGAGCGCGATCGTTGCGGCCTTCGAGGCGGCTGCCGACGCCGCGCTGGACAGGATCGTCGCCGCCACCGATCACGGGCTCGCGGCGACGCTCACTCCTCGGACTGGTTGAGCAGTTCGATCCGAGTATCGAAGTCGACGGGGCCGGTCATGTGCACGATGCCCTCGGGCAGGCCCGATGGCGCGTCCGGCAACGCGCCGGGTCCGCCGGCCCACAGTTCGATTTCGGGGGCCAGGACCTCGCGCAGCCTCAGCAGTTGCGCGAGTCCTGCCGCGCGATTGTCCGCCATCAGGAGACCGATCGCCACCGCCCTTGCGCGCGCGCGCCGCGCGAACTCGGCGATTTCCTCCGGCGGCAGGTCCACGCCGAGGTAGTGCGTGCGAACGCGCCGGCTGGCTGCGAGGGCCGCATGCATCAGAATGCCGAGTTCGTGCATCTCCCCGCTGATGGTCGCGAACACGACCGCGGCACCCGCGGTCGCGGTATTGCATGCGCAGCTGTTCAACAGCGCGGTGAGCTGTCGTCGGATGGCGCATGATACAAGCCGCTCCTGGGCGATGGCGAATGCGCCGCTGTGCCAGCGGTTGCCGACTTCGCCGAGGACCGGCGCAAAGATTTCGCGCACGACCGCGGACAGCGGCAGCAGCGTGAGGGCAGTGGCTATCGCCTGATCGCAGCCGGCGACGTCGTACCGCTCCGCGGCCTCGATGATGCGGCTGGCGATTGCCTGGGCTGCCGCGCTCGCGCCGAGAGCCGGGCTGGCATCGGCGATCATGCGGTCGACATCGGTATCGGCGGCATGCACGATCTTGCCGATCGCGTGTCCACAATCGGTCGCGATTTTCAGGCGCCGCAGGCGCGCGACGTCGTGCGCCGTATAGACGCGGTGACCGGCTTCGTCGCGGCGGGTTTGCACGGTGCCGTAGCGACGTTCCCAGGCGCGCACGGTCTCGACGCTCAAACCCGACGCGAGCGCCGCGGCCCGGATCGAATACAGGCCGCCGCGCCTCTCAATGGACATGGTCCGCCTCGCCGGCCTCGATCGCAGCGCCGACCTGCAGCCAGCGCTCCTCGATCACCTCCAATTCACGTGTGAGCTCGCCGTAGCGGGCGAAACGCTCAGGCGATGTTTCCCCGCCAGCGAAGGCGCCCTCGAGCGCACCGCGCTCGGTGCTCAAGGCATCGAGCCGCCGTTCGATCTCGGCGAGTTCGCGGCGCAGCGCCCAGAGCCGCGGCCGTGATCGTGGCGCCGGCTGTGACGGAGCATCCGGGCGGGCGCTGCGAGGTGTGCTCTGCAGGGCATTGCGCGTGCCGCGGGCGCGAGTCTTCAACCAGACCTGGTAGTCGTCGAGGTCGCCGTCGAATTCGCGCATTCCGCCGTCGGCGATCAGCCAGAGCGAATCGGCCACCGATCGGATCAGATGCCGGTCATGCGATACGATGACGAGGCCGCCCTCGTAGCCCTGCAGCGCGACTGTCAGGGCGTGGCGCATCTGCATGTCCAGGTGGTTGCTCGGTTCATCGAGCAGCAACAGATTTGG
>JABEVI010000223.1 GCA_013044085.1 Steroidobacteraceae bacterium | reverse complement strand
GGCTATCGCCACGCCACCGCGCTGTGTTCGAATCTGCTGACGGAAGCCGGCAATGATTTGCGCGGCCACGAGTTTCGCTACAGCAACTGGGTCTGCGAGGATCCGCCTGCCGGCGCGGTCACGGCCTGGCGCGTACGCTCAACGCGGGCGCAGGCGCCGATGGATTCCGGAGGCTTCGCCCGGGGCAACTTGCTCGCCAGCTATTTACACATCCATTTCGGTCAACACGCCGACATCGCGAGCCGGTTCATTTTAATTTTAGAGGACAGCCGGCGACGATGAGCCATGCCTCATCCGCGGCCGAGGCCGTGTGTTTTGCGAGAGTGCCGGCAAGATCCCTGAAGCGCCGTGCCGCGGCGTCCGCAGGCACCAGGCTCCAACCCAGTTCATTGCTGACGATGATGGTCGGCCAGGGTGCGGCTTGGAAAGCCGTCAGCTGCTCGATCCAGCGGGCCTCGATCTGCTCGTCCGAATCGGCGAATCGCGCACTCGCCCACAAGGTCAGACAATCGAGAATCACGCCGCTCGGCGGCGGTGAGAGCGCAGCGAGACTCGCGGCCGCATCGTCCGGGGCTTCGAGCGTGCGCCATGCGGGTCGTTCGGCGCGATGGCGGTTTATACGAGCCATCATCTCCGCGTCGCGCTCGTCACTGCGATAGGTCGCGACGAATACCACCCGCTCGCCCCAACCGCCGGCCTGCGCGACCGCGCGTTGGCTTTTGCCGCTGCGCGTGGGCCCGGTGAGGAAGGTCAGTCGGCCCATGAATCGGCGCGTGGATCGGTGTCGTCGAGAAACCGCTGCACCTGCCGGACCCGCTGCTGCACGCCGGCAAGCTCGAGGTCGACGACGACAAAGCCGAATTCGGCGTAGGTGCGGCGAATTTGCACGCTCAACGCGACCGATTCCTCGAAGCTTTGCGGTCGTTCGCTGTCGTTGACGTAGATCTCGCGCCACGGCGGCGCAAAAAAAACCACCGGGGCGTATGCCCGCGAATCCTTGCGCAAGGCGCCGAATGGGGCCGCGCCGCCGTGGCGCAGATAGCCCGCGACGTCGGGCAGCCCACGATCGAAGAACGCGCGGGCGTGCCTGGCACTATCGGCGATTTGGGCGCGCATTCGCGCGACACATTCGCGCGCAAAGCCGGCAAGATCATTCCACGGCAACAAGGGCGCTCCGTGGCGCATTTGTTCGCGGATCAACTGCCGCGACACTTCCGGGTAACAGACCTCGCCCGTTCCGGCCAATGCATCCAACAGGGTGCTCTTGCCGGTGCCCGGACCCCCGGAAATCACGAAGCGGCCACGGCGCGCGCGGCCATGGGTCGTGTGGGGTCGGTCGCTCAAAGACATAGGTAGCGTTTCACCGGATCGAGATTCACGTGGGCCGCGAGGTGTTCGGCCATCGCATGATATACGCTCATGCGCTGTGCGGCCCAGGGCACCGGGTGCGCCCGATGCATGCCCATCCCGC
The DNA here is from genome assembly GCA_013044085.1 of Steroidobacteraceae bacterium. Taxonomy (GTDB): domain Bacteria; phylum Pseudomonadota; class Gammaproteobacteria; order Steroidobacterales; family Steroidobacteraceae; genus Bog-1198. The sequence continues at coordinate 7,210 of JABEVI010000223.1, read as the reverse complement.
CGACGCTTGCAACCCGCTCCCGCAGGCGGGGCAATTCGAACCAGCCGTGCAGGTAGGTGCCCCAAATGTTGTCATGGCGCATGCCCTCCGGCCGCTCGCCCGCATCATCCCGAACGATTTGCAGCGCCTCGACCGGTGAGGTCGCCCGGGTCAGCCCCATATGAATTTCGTAGGCCTGCCATTCGCCATCGCTGCAGCGTGCGGTCACCTGCCGTAAGGTCTTCGAGGAACTGTAGATCGTCTCGGCAGGCAGCAGTCCGAGCCCGGGCGCGCTTCCGGCGTCGCCGGCGAGGCCGGACGGATCGAGCAACGCGCCGCCCAGCATCTGGAAGCCCCCGCATATGCCGATGACGAGCACACCCCTGTGGGCCGCGGCGATAATCGCGTCCGCCATGCCGCTCTCGCGCAGCCAGCGCAGGTCGGCCATCGTGTTCTTCGTCCCGGGCAGCACGATGATGCGCGCGTCGAGAAGCTCCCGTGGGGTGGCAACCCAGCGCACCTCGACGCCCGTATCCTCCCACCAGGGCTGACAGTCGGTCAGGTTCGACAAATGAGGGAAGCGCACCCAGGCCATGACGTCGCCGGTTCCACGAACCCGATCGTCGCTCCCCAGACCATCTTCTTCCTCGGGGCGCAGATCCGCTCGAAATGGCAGGGTGCCGAGCACGGCAAAGCCGGGCGCGTGCGGTTCGAGCCATCGCTGCGGCTCGGGAAACAGCGTCATGTCGCCGCGAAACCGATTGATGATCGCGCCAAGCGCGCGTGCCCGATCGGCGGGCGGGAACAGCGACCATGCGCCCGCAAGTTGCGCGAAGATGCCACCGCGGTCGATATCGCCCACGAACAACCAGCGGCCATCGACATGACGACACGGCCGCATGTTGACCAGATCGCGACTGAGCAGGTTCAGCTCCACCGGGCTGCCGGCGCCTTCCATCAGCAAGACCTCGCAGCGATCACGCCAGTCGTCCAGAACCTGCGTGACCGTCTGCCAAAGCGTGTCGAAGTGCCGGTAGTATTCCACCGCCGGGCAATGACCCTGAGCCTGACCCAGCACGATCAGCTGCGATCCCTGCGCACCGCTCGGCTTGCGCAGGATCGGGTTCATCTGTACCGTCGGCACGAGCCCGCAGGCTTCCGCCTGCACGGCTTGCGCGCGCCCGATTTCGCCGCCATCGAAGGTGACCCAGGCATTGTTGGACATGTTCTGCGCCTTGAACGGCGCGACACGGACGCCCTGCGCGCGCAGCCACGCACCGAGCGCCGTGGTGATCCAGCTCTTGCCGGCTCCAGAGCCGCAACCAAAAATTGACAGGGCCTTCATTGGCGGCAGCATCTTGCCATAAAGAGTGCACGCAGTTAGAATCGAGTGCGTGCATGTCAGGTGCTTTGCTGCGGTTTGCGCTCCTTTGGCGAACGGCGGCGAGTGAAACGGGAAGCCGGTGTGAATTCCGGCGCTGCCCCCGCAACGGTAAGTGAGAAGCGGCGAATCTTCAGCCACTGCGTTCGTCATGAACGTGGGAAGGCGATTCCCCGGCGAGAATTCCAATCGCACTCACGAGCCCGGAGACCGGCCTGATCTTGACGTTAACGGACATCGCGGCGGGCGATGGGTGCGTTGTCACGGTCGACGTTCGGTGCAGGCGCGGCGCGGGCCAACCCCTCACGACACGTTCACTTGCGGCGATTCTCCCCGGCATCCCCACTGCGCCCGGTTCGTATGGGCTATGGGAGGTCGACGGGTGAACGCGGCGAATCGAATTCCGGTGACGGTATTGACGGGCTTCCTCGGATCCGGCAAGACCACGCTTCTGAATCGGATACTCACCGAGAGCCACGGTCAACGCATCGCCGTGATCGAGAACGAGTTCGGCGAGATCGGCGTCGATCAGGAACTCGTCATCAATGCCGAGGAAGAGATCTTCGAGATGAACAACGGGTGCATCTGCTGCACCGTGCGCGGCGACCTCATCCGAATTCTCGGCAACCTGATCAAGCGCCGCGATAAATTCGATCGAATCGTTCTCGAAACCACCGGCCTTGCCAATCCCGGGCCTGTCGCGCAGACATTTTTCGTCGATGAGGGCATGCGCCAGGAGTTCGCGCTGGATGGAATCGTGACGATGGTCGATGCGCTGCATTTCGAGCAGCAACTCGCCGACAGCGAGGAGACGCGCACGCAGGTCGCATTCGCCGACGTCATCGTGTTGAACAAGACCGATCTGGTGGGGGCCGCCGAACTCGACGGGTTGGAGCGGCGCGTGCGCGGCATCAACGCGCTCGCCCGCATCGTGCGTGCCGATCCCGGCCAGCGCGCGTGCGTGCCGATGGGGGCCGTACTCGGCATCGGCGGCTTCGATCTTGCGCGCGCGCTCGAATACAAGCCGACCTTTTTACAGCCGGAATATCCGTTCGAATGGGCGGGTGCCTACGAGTTCGCGGCCGGCGACCATGCCCTGGCGATGAGCGCGGGGCCCGATCCGCTCATGAACGTCGTCGTCTGCGAAGCGCTCGCGGGTGAGGATCTCGATCCTCTCAAGGCGGCCGAACGGGTGTTCACGCTGTTCTCCACGGCGGCCGATCCGGTGCCGGCGGGCACGCAACTCGCTCCTGAATTGCGCATGCGCACGCTCGATTTGCAGCACCGCGGAGATTTTCGCTTCGAACTGCGCATTGAGTCGCAAGGAAGCTACTGGCTTTTCACCCAGCATCTGCCGGCCGAATTTTCGCTGAGAGTGCTTGGGCACGATGGGACGGAAATGACGCCCCGCGTGCAGCGGGCATTCGATCCCGGGCATTCCCACGATGCGCGCGTTGCCTCGTTCAGCCTCGAGACCGATCGCCCGATCAGTGCCGTGCGCTTTCAAACATGGCTCAGGCATGTGCTGGAAACGCAGGGTACGCGTCTGTATCGCATGAAGGGCTTCTTGAATTTCGACGGCATCGATGAGCGAGTCGTCATTCAGGGCGTGCACATGGTGGTTGACACGACCTCGCTCGGGCCCTGGGGCGATCGGGCGAAGCGGACGCAGCTGGTGTTCATCGGTCGTGAACTCGATCGAGAACTGCTGGCGAGGGGCTTCGATGAATTGGCCGATGCGGGTAACTGACATGAGACCGCTCAAAGCGCGCCTGGTTGGGCTCTATACGGCTCTCCTGGTCGCCAACGTCGCGGTGGCCGTGTGGGGGTACGCTCTGTTCCACGGCAATTCGATCAAGCTCGGACTGGCATTGCTCGCCTACAGTCTCGGCCTGCGCCATGCCGTCGACGCCGATCACATTGCGGCAATCGACAACGTCACGCGAAAACTCATGCAAGAGGGCAAGCGGCCGGTCACGGTCGGCTTGTTCTTCGCGCTTGGGCACTCGACGGTCGTGTTGATCGTGGCCTGCGTCATCGCCTTTGCGGTCGGTGCGGCCGCACACTTGGGGGATTTCGCCAGGATCGGTGGCGTGATCGCCGTCGCCATATCGGCAGGATTTCTATTCGCCATCGCCGCGATGAACTTGCTGATATTGGCTTCGGTTTGGCGTCGTTTCAAGGTGGTCCGCCATGGCGGCGCCATCGCCGAGGACGGCCTCGATATGCTCACGGGCGCCCGCGGACCGCTCTCGCGCATCTTCCGGCCGCTGTTCGCCCTGATTCGCCATAGCTGGCAAATGGCGCCGCTCGGCTTCCTGTTCGGACTGGGCTTCGACACGGCGACCGAGTTTACGCTGATCGGGCTCGCCGGCTCGCAAGCGGCGCATGGGGTCTCGATCTCGACGATTCTGGTGTTTCCGGCGCTGTTCGCCGCCGGCATGACCCTCGTCGACGCCACGGACGGGGTGCTGATGCTCGGCGCCTACGAGTGGGCATTCGTGAAGCCGATCCGCAAGTTGTACTACAACATGTCGATCACGGCGGTCTCGGCGCTGGTCGCCGTCATCATCGGCGGAATCGAGACGACGGCGTTGATAGCGCGTGAATTGAGGATTGACGGCTCCGGCTGGCGGATCGCCGTCATCCTGGCCGCGCATTTCAACCTGCTGGGCTTCGGGATCATCGGCGTGTTCACAATCGCCTGGGGTGTTTCGTACCTGATCTACCGATGGAAGCGGTTTGACGAAATCGACGTGCAGAGACACGACGCAGTCCCTCGTTGACAGGTTAACAAGGACTTGACCGCGGCTGGAAGTTCGATAAATATAGAAATATGAAATCACAAGAGGTGCTGCTGGCGCTCGGGGCGCTTGCGCATGAATCCCGGTTGGCGGTGTTTCGGCTGCTGGTCAAACGCGGACCGGCCGGCTTCACTCCCGGCGCGATGGCTGAGAAGCTCGATATTCCCGGGCCGACCTTGTCGTTTCACCTCAAGGAATTGCAGAGCGCTGGCCTGGTCGAGATGCGCCGCGAAAGCCGATTCTTGTATTACAGCGCGCGTTTCGATCGTATGAAAGCCCTGCTTGGGTTTTTGACCGATCAGTGCTGCAGTCAGGCAGACGAAGCCTGCGATGCCGACTGCAAGCCTGTTGCGACGTCGACAAAGCGGCGCAGCGCGTGACTTGCCTTGAGGATGGCGAGTCGTGAAATCTCGCCAATACAATGTCTTGTTTCTCTGCACCGGCAACTCCGCGCGCAGCATCCTCGCCGAATCCATCATGAACAAATGGGGCAAGGGACGGTTTCGAGGCTTTAGCGCGGGAAGCCATCCGAACGGCAAGGTCAACCCGCTTGCCATCGAGCTGTTGCGACAGCTCGATTTTCCCATTGACGGTCTGCGCAGCAAGAGCTGGGACGAATTTGCTGCGCCGAATGGCGTGCATTTCGATTTTGTGTTCACGGTTTGCGACAACGCCGCAGGCGAGCTCTGTCCCGTCTGGCCCGGGCAACCGATGACGGCCCATTGGGGCATCCCCGATCCGGCAGCGGTGGAGGGCAGTGATCTCGAGAAGAAATTCGCGTTCCGGCAGGCATTCGAATCGATGGAAGCCCGCATTAAGCGGTTTCTCAGCCTGCCGCTGCCGGAGAGTCCGGATGCCATCGGTAAGAACGACGACGCGCCGCGGTCATGAGTCTCTTCGAACGCTACCTGACAGTCTGGGTGTTTCTCTGCATCGTGGTCGGCATCGCGCTCGGGCAATTCTTACCGGATGTGTTCCGGATCATCGGCGGCCTCGCCGTGGCCGAGGTCAACGTGCCGGTCGGGGTGCTGATCTGGGTCATGATCATCCCGCTGTTGGCGAAGGTCGACTTCGGGGCCTTAGGACAGGTACGCCGGCACGTGAAAGGCATCGGCGTCACGCTGTTCGTCAATTGGATGGTCAAGCCGTTTTCGATGGCATTCCTCGGCTGGATCTTCATCCGGCACGTGTTTGCGTCGTGGCTGCCGCCTGATCAGCTCGACAGTTACATCGCGGGTCTGATACTCCTTGCCGCTGCACCGTGCACGGCGATGGTGTTCGTGTGGAGCCGACTCACCGACGGGGACCCGCTGTTTACGCTGTCGCAAGTGGCTCTCAACGACGCGATCATGGTGGTGGCCTTTGCGCCTTTGGTGGGACTGCTTCTGGGGATTTCGGCGATCACGGTTCCCTGGTGGACTCTGGTTGCGTCCGTGGTGCTCTACATCATCATCCCGGTTGCGCTGGCGCAGTGGTTGCGCGCAACGCTGCTCTGGCGTGGCGCCGCCGTCTTTGACGCGGCCCTGCGGCGCATCGGTCCTTGCTCTATCGGTGCGCTGCTGCTCACCTTGGTGCTGTTGTTTGCGTTCCAAGGGGAGGCCATTTTGCGGCAGCCGCGGGTAATTGTGCTGCTGGCGGTGCCGATCCTCCTCCAAGTGCTGTTCAACTCGGGGCTCGCGTACTGGCTCAATCGCGTCGTGGGCGAATCGCATCGCGTCGCGTGTCCCTCGGCACTCATCGGCGCATCGAACTTCTTCGAACTCGCGGTCGCCGCCGCGATCAGCCTGTTCGGGTTTCATTCGGGGGCGGCGCTCGCCACGGTCGTCGGTGTTCTCATCGAGGTGCCGGTCATGTTGCTGGTCGTCAGTATCGTCAACCGATCCCAGGGCTGGTATGAGCGCACGGCGGGTCAGGTCGTGGAAAAGGCATGAGCCACTGTTGTGCCGGCCGTCCGCAGCGCTCGCGCTGACCCGGGGTTACGGCGCCGTGCGCGTCCCGGCGTGCTGGGGCAAGCCGTCGGCCGGATGGTCCCAGGGGAGCGCATCGGCCATCCAGATGTGATCCACGGGCGTCACGCGATCGGGCTCATCGAGGCTGCCGAGCGTGAAATCGATCTCGGTGGGGCGGAGCGCGCTCGAGTAGGTGAGCGGCGTGCCGCAGATGCCGCAGAAGCGGCGCTCGACCCCCTGCGAGGAACGATGGGTACGCGGCGCATCGCCGTGAAACTCGACCGATGCCAGCGCAACGGTGAACCAGCCGACCGGGGAGGTGCCGCTCGCGCGGCGGCAGGATTCGCAATGACACCAGGTCGCCGGATAGAGGATCGCCGCGCAGCGATAACGCACGGCACCGCAAAGGCAGCGACCGCTCAATGCGGTCTGCAGTGGTTGACTCATGGCCCCTCCCGATCGCCCCATTCTACTTGCCTACCCCCTGGGTTTGGGTGGCTTCGACGTCAACCTCGACACGTCGGTCGGGTTGCAGGCAGGCGATCAATTTCGCCGTCGCGCGCGTGCACTTGCATTCGCCGGGCTTGGTCACCGGATCCGATCCATCGGCGCCGCGAGCCTGGATCTTGTCCGCGGGAATTCCGGCCGTCCGCATCCGGTACGCTCTTACCGCCGCGGCGCGTTGCTGTGACAGTCTCATGTTGTAAGCGTGCCTTCCGAGGCGGTCGGAATAGCCTGTGATGGTGACCACCTTGAAGCGGGCGCGGGGCGCGGCAATGGCGCTGGCCGACCGAATCGGTAGATCAAACCCACGGACATCAGATCGACGTTGCCCCTCGGGCCCACCGCACGACGGCCCGAAGTCGTAGCGAATCCGCTCCCCAGAAGATCACCGCCGATCCGCGCATTGTCGAGCCGATCCCGCGATTGGCCCGCGTTGAATCCGACATACGAGCCGGGATCACGCGCAAAGGCCGATGAGCTTCCCGCGCAGACCAGCGCAACGAATCCAACCGTTTCCAGAAACTTCAATCGCCTCATGCCTTACGCCCCTCGATCGATGATGAATGCGACCGGCCACGCGCCCTGACGAGCGC
>JABEVI010000222.1 GCA_013044085.1 Steroidobacteraceae bacterium | reverse complement strand
CGGTACGGTCTTCGAGATTACCCCGTGACGCCAACCGCTCCGCCGACGACTTGTCGCGTCACCCGTATGTCGAGAAGAACTGCAAATCTCCGAATGCCCCACTCAGGAGGCGGCCGGACTCGCCGGTGGGTTCGCCCAAGTCTGCGGCGATAAGTCGTGCCTTATCAATATAGCCATCGAAGCGCCGTGCACGTTCAGAGGCGGGCAAGGCAGACGGCGCCGTGTCGTGGGCGTCCAAGGCGTTGTCAAGGCAGAGTGATGGGTCGCGACCCCTCTCGTCACGGTGCTTCCAACCGCCGGATAATGGATCAAAGCCGTAGAGGGGCAGAAACTTGTAACCTTCCGTCGCGACGAAGCGGATCGCCTCGATCACGAAATTTGCATCAACGTCGTCCATGACGAAATGAAGACCGATCCGGCACCATCCGGGCTTGATCCCGTGATAGCCCCTCTTGATCCAATCGCGATACTGCTCGGAGATGTCATGACCGATCGAAAGCAGTCGGTGTCCATAGGGACCCGCACACGAACAGCCCGCACGTGACTGGATTCCGAACAAATCGTTCAGCAGCACCGTCACGAATTTTGGGTGCAAAAAGCCTCCGCGAGGATCGCGAATGCTGAACGAAACGATGCCGATCCGGCATGCCGGATCCGGATTCCCCAGGATCTCGAGTCCATCCACGTGCCTCCAGCGCTCGAAAGCGCGGTCAAGCAGCACTTGCTCACGGGCCTCGATCGCAGCCGGTGTCAATGCCCTCTTGATCTCAAACGCCAGGGCGGCGCGGATGGTTTGCAGAATGCCGGGAGTTCCCGATTTCTCACGGGTCTCGATATCGTTGACGAAATCCTGGTCGATCGGACTCACGTAATCAACCGTACCACCGCCGGCGACGGTAGGTGGGAGATCCGGTCGGTACAGGCGCGGGTTGAAAACGAGAATCCCGCTCGACCCCGGTCCACCGATGAATTTGTGGGGGGAAAGAAAGATGGCATCGATCCACCGATCGTCACCACGATTCATGTCTATCTCGACGTATGGCCCGTTTGCCGCGTAATCAAAGCAGGCAACGGCTGAATGGCGGTGCAGGAGCATCGCGATTTCGTGAACGGGCGTGCGCATTCCAGTGACATTGGAGGCCGCGGAGAAGGACCCGATCTTCAGTCGGTTCTGATGTTCGGGACTTTGCAGCAATGCCGCAAGATGATTCAGGTCAATGCCGCCATCATCCCGCAAATCAACCGTGACGACCGTTGCGAGCCCCTGCCGCCAGGAAATCTCGTTGGAATGATGCTCATAAGGCCCGACGAAAACCACGGGTTGACGTTCTCTCTGGAAATCCTCAAACGCCCGGCTTCGATCGGCTCCCAAAAATTCGATGAGATGTTCGGCGTAGCGGGCTTTCGTCACGGGCGGGATGGCGATGCCCAATATCTGTTGCAACTTGTCGATCGCACCCGTCGCGCCGGTACCGCAGGCGACGATTTTGCCGCTTGGACCCGCATTGACCGCTCGTTTGATGGCCTCCTCGGCATCGTGCAGCAGCTTCGACATTGCTCGGCCACTGATGTCATCCTCGGTATGTGTGTTGGCATAGCTGCGCAACAGCGTGTGCAGATAGCGTTCAACAAAATGCAGCGAACGTCCCGATGCGGTGTAATCGCAATACACCATCGTTCGCTCGCCGAACGCGGTCTCGATGAGGGCGTCGATGCCAACGACCTCGTCGCGCAGTCGCGTGAAATCAAGCTTTGAAGGCAGGGTCATGGGTCGACTCCGTGTCGGCTGCGAATTGACCAATCATAGCGTGAGGCACGCAAAGACGTTGCGGTTGACTACCAGGCTTGCGAGACTCTCCGAATCCTCTTAGCCTCGGACCATGTCCTCAGGTCCGCGCCATTCGAAACCCCGGTTGCAGCCGGCGATCCGCACCGCGCCGGCGCAGCGCCTCTGAGAAGGAGCGATTCCCTGGACGCAGCACTGGACTCGCTGTGCGGATTTCTGGACCGGCATGCACGGCTCTTCGTCCTGACCGGGGCCGGCTGCAGCACCGGGTCGGGGATTCCCGATTACCGTGACGCCGACGGCAACTGGAAGCGCACGCCGCCGGTGAACTTCAAGGACTTCATGGGCAGCGCGGCGGTGCGCCAGCGCTACTGGGCACGCAGCTTCGTTGGCTGGCCGCGCTTCTGTCGCGCCTCGCCCAACACCGCACACCACGCACTCGCGGCGCTCGAGCGGCAGGACCGCGTGAATCTGCTGGTCACGCAAAACGTGGATGGTCTGCACCAGGCGGCCGGTAGCCGGCGGGTGATCGATCTGCACGGACGGATCGACCGGGTGCGATGCACGGACTGCGGCGCCACCCTGCCCCGCGCGACGCTGCAGGAGGATCTGTTGCGCAGCAATCCCGAGTGGCACGCGGCGCCGGGCCAAACTGCGCCCGACGGGGATGCGGACATCGCGGAGGGCTCGTTCGAGAATTTCGTGGTCCCCGGCTGCGCGCACTGCGGCGGAGAATTGAAACCCGATGTCGTGTTTTTCGGCGAAAGCGTGCCGCGCGCGTGGGTGGAGCAGGCGATGCGCGGGCTCGAGCGCGCGGATGCCATGCTCGTCGTCGGTTCTTCGCTCATGGTGTATTCCGGCTACCGCTTCGTACAGGCGGCGGTGCGCACAGGCAAGCCGGTCGCCGCCATCAATGTCGGGCGTACGCGCGCCGATGAGCTGCTGACCGTAAAGGTGTCGGGCCCCTGCGCCGAAACGCTGTCGGCCTTGATCGAGAGCCGTTAATATAACCTCTGCGGTCCACGTTCATCACGGGCTTTGGGGGGATGCGATGGGCTTGAAGATCGTTGGCGCGGGGCTCGGTCGTACCGGCACCAAGTCGATGCAAGCCGCGCTCGCACAGCTCGGATTCGGACCCTGTCATCACATGATGGAAGTGTTGGAGTTCCCCGACAGCATGCCGCTGTGGATCGAGGCGGCAGCCGGAAACCCGGACTGGGATGCCATCTTCAAGCATTACCATTCGGCGGTGGACTACCCGAGCGCCGCCTACTGGCACGAGCTTGCCGTTCACTACCCAGAGGCCAGGGTGCTGCTCACCGTGCGCGACCCGGACGAGTGGTTTGAGTCCGTCCACGCCACCATCATGGCACCCGACAGCATGGCCCGGCACGAGGACACCGAAGTGCAGGCGCGCTTCTTCGCGACCGTCCGGCGCCACCTGCCGCCGCAGCTCGATGACCGTGGGATGATGACTGCTTTTTTCCGCGCGCACGTTCAGGCGGTCATCGCTGCCATCGAGCCCGACCGCCTGCTGGTCTACCAGGTGGGTGAGGGCTGGGAACGGCTCTGCCGGTTCCTCGGCGTACCGGTTCCCTCTGCGCCCTTTCCGCGCGAAAACTCTCGCGAGGACTTCATCAGCCGGGTTCGCGCGCGCGCAGCGACGCCGGCAGCGCGCTGATTCCCATGCACCGACACGCACTCGTTTGCGCGGGCAGCCGGGTCAGCACCCGCAATTTACTCAGCTCAACGACGATCCTGCAACGCGCCTTCCTGCGCGCCGGGGTCGATGCTCGCCTGGTGGTATCCGAGGCTCCGGCCCATGGGTTCTGGGACGATCCTCGGTTGCCGGAGTCCAAGGAAACCGACGGGTACATGGCCCAATTCCTTGATGACCAGTTGTCACGACACACGGATCGCACGCACGGTGCGGCCGCCGGCCCTGCTGTGCCGGGTGCCGCACCCTCGGCCTGGGTGGCTACCTGGGGTGCGGCCATGGTGGCGACTGATTCGCTCGGTGCAGGTCCCGGCCTCGCACCCGAGGCTGCCGGCCTGAGCTTGCGCGAGATCGTGCATACCAGCGTGGGCGGGAGGCTCGCGCGGGTCTGGTTGTCGAACCGTTTCGGCACCCAGCCATTGCGCATCGGCGCGGCCCATATCGCGGTTACCGCGAACGGAAGCGACATTGTGGCCGGAACCGACCACGCGCTCACGTTCAATCACCGAAAATCGGCGGTGATTCCGGCGGGCGCCGAGATCGTGAGCGATCCTGTTGCGTCCGAAGTTCCGCCCTTGACGGATATCGACGTCAGCACCCACTTTCCCGACCGAACCCACGTGACGACGGAGCACGCGGACGCGCAACAAATCTCCTACGCCGCGCAGGGAGATGTTGTCGATGCGCCGAGCCTCACCGGGAAATCCACGCCAATTAATTCCTGGTACGCACTTACCGGCGTGGATGTCCGCGCCCCGGGAGACTCCGCGGCGGTCGCATTGGGAGATTCGATCACCGACGGCTGGCGATCGACACCCGGTCGGAATCGCCGCTGGACTGACGACCCGGCCAAGCGTTTGGCGGCGAATGCCGGCACGAAATCGGCCGGAATGTTGGGGGTCGTCAATGTCGGCATCAGCGGCAATCGCGTGCTGCGGGATGGCTGGGGGCCGAATGCGATCTCACGGATCGGCCGGGATTGCGCAAATCGTCGCGCAGGCCCATCTGCGGGGAATGAAGGTGATCGGCGCGACGCTGACCCCCTATCGCGGCACCGCCTATTACTCCACGGCTGGAGATCGGGTGCGACAGGCGCTCAATGCATGGAGAAGAATCCCAGCCAATTGGCGGCGCACTTCGATTCGGGGGATCATTTGCATCCGGACGATGCCGGTTACGAGGCCATGGCGAACGCCGTCGATCTGCACTTTTTCCTGAATCCCCCGGCGCACGCGCTAGCATGTGCGCAGCGCCCCGACTCCCACTGATAATCGAGTCCATGCCGAAATCCACGATCGCCGCGTTGCAAATCGGCTCCTCGCCGTCCGGCACGGCGGACACGCTGCGACGAATTCTTTCCTACGAAGCCTCGATCCGCGCATCCGGGGCATCGCTGGTGGTACTTCCCGAGGCGCTGCTCGGCGGCTATCCGAAGGGCGAGATCTTCGGCACACGGCTCGGCTACCGGCTGCCCGAAGGTCGCGAGCGATTTGCGCGCTATTTCGCCGAAGCCATCGACGTTCCAGGCGAAGAAACCGCAGCACTTGCCGGCTTGTCCACGCGATGTCGGGCCACGCTCGTCATCGGCGTGATCGAACGCGACGCGCGCTCGCTATACTGCGCGGCATTGTTCTTCAACCCCGGCGAAGGTCTGGTCGCGAAGCACCGCAAACTCATGCCCACGGGGACCGAGCGCCTGATCTGGGGGCAAGGCGACGGATCGACGATCAGTTCGGTGACGACCCCAGCCGGCATCGCCGGCGCGGCGATCTGTTGGGAAAATCACATGCCGCTGCTGCGCATGGCGATGTATGCGCAGGGTGTGCAGATCTGGTGTGCACCGACGGTGGACGAACGCGAAATCTGGCAGTGCTCAATGCGGCACATCGCCCATGAGGGGCGCTGTTTCGTCGTGAGCGCCTGCCAGGTCCAGCCCTCGCCGGCCGAACTCGGCATCGAGGTCGCGGGCTGGGACCGCGACCGCGCGCTCATCAAGGGCGGCAGTCTGATCGTCGGCCCAATGGGCGACGTACTCGCCGGCCCGTATTACGGGGAGAGCGGCCTGTGCGTCGCCGCGATCAATACCGACGAACTCGTCGGTGCGCAATACGATTTCGACGTCGTCGGTCACTATGCGAGGCCGGACGTGTTCTCGCTCTCGGTCGATACACGCCCGAAACGCACCGTGGACTTCGATCGAGAATCGTCGCGTGACGCAGAACTTGGCGGACGCATCAAAAATAGCTCAGGCGCGCGATCCGGCGACCCTGAGTGATGCGGGTGGCCAAGCGTGCGAAATAGCCCGCCAATGCGGGCGGCAGCGTCGGCACGATTGCGTTGAGCGCCTGCGCGGCTTCGGCGCGCTGTCCCAGATTCAGGTCGTCCTGCGCGATCAAACGTGTGAACACGATCCGCTCAGCCTGGGTGTCGGCGGCGACCCGCAGGGCTGCGAGATGCCTGGCCGCGATGTTGCGCGAGAGGGCGAATTCGCCGATCGCGTCTAGGTCTCCGAGCATCCAGCGCAGACTGATCGTGTCGGGTTCTGTTGCCGCGAGACGCGCGGTCAGCGTCTCCGCGGGCGCACTGCGCCGAAAGAGCGCGGGACGATTGAGCACCTCGCGATAGCGCCGTGCGCTCAGCGCGGGAAGCGACGCACGGAAGTCCCGGCAGACGGCGACGGACTCGGCGAGTCGCTCGCTGTCCGCTACGCGCCGTTCCGGATCGGCGAAACGGTGTAGGAATGCAAGGTCGATCCGCTGTGCACAGGTCAAACGCAGCGTCTCGCGATGTGACCAGAGGGCAAGACTGGTGTGCACGACCAGGAACAACGCCACGAACACAACGGCGGCATTGCGGTGCGACGATACGACCAAGCGAGTGAATGCGTCGACGACGAATATGGCAGCCGCAAGGGTTGCGAGCGTCGGCACGGAATTGATGCCACTCCAACTCGCCACGACGAGCGGCATGTTGAGACCCAGAAGTGCGCGTGCCAAGCCGAGCACGAGGAGTTGGGGATAGATCCACAACATCGTACCGACATGCAGCACCGGGTACAGCAGGCGCCAACCGAGCACGGCGACGACCGCATAACCGATCGTGCCGAGCAGCGCGTCGCGCAGGCTCTTGAGCAATGAACGCCACACGGTCGGCGATTCGGCAGGAGCCATCGGCTTTGCACACTCCAAAAACCGCCACATTACGGCGCCACCGACCGACCCGCCGCGCAGTCGCTCACAGTTTCCTCATAACCCCCTTGTTAGCCAGGCAGCCATCCCGCGTGGCGTCGCCATCGCCGGACCCCGCCATCAGTATTTATCCGTGGAACGGTTCAAGTTTCCCGACGCCCCGCCGCCAATTCGTAGTAGCGAAATTGCGCCGCGGACAACTTGCGAATGCGGAGCCAATCTAAATCGAGGCGAGACCATCGATGTCCTTAGCCCGGAACCTGGACCTTGGCGACCCTGCCGCGCCGCTCGACGACTATCTGCAGGCGATGGCGCGGGGTGACGACCCTTCGACCGATT
>JABEVI010000221.1 GCA_013044085.1 Steroidobacteraceae bacterium | reverse complement strand
TCCTGTGGTCGGACCAGATGCGCCTGGCCACCGTAGGTGAACTCGATTTCGGGACGCTTACCGCAGTACGGACAGGGAATCAGCAACATCGCTCGCCTCGCTCAATGGGCGACCGCGGCGGCCGCGGCCTCGTCGATCAGGTGGCCGTCTCGGAACCGTTCGATGGTGAACGGGGCGTTGATCGGATGCGGTTCATCGCGGGCGATCGTCCACGCGAAGACGTGTGCGGCGCCCGGCGTCGCCTTGAAGCCGCCGGTTCCCCAGCCGCAATTGACGTACAGACCGGGTACCGGCGTCTTGGCGATGATCGGCGAACGGTCGGGAGTGACGTCGACGATGCCGCCCCAGTTGCGCATCATCCGCATCCGGCGAAACTGCGGGAACAGTTCGCAGATCGCATCGAGCGTGTGCGTGTTGATGTGCAGAGCGCCGCGCTGCGTATACGACGTGTACGCGTCGGTACCGGCGCCTATCACCAACTCGCCCTTGTCCGACTGGCTTATATAGGCGTGGATCGTATTGGACATCACGACGCAGGGGAAAATCGGTTTGACCGGCTCGGAGACCAAGGCCTGGAGCGGGTAGCTCTCGAGCGGCAGGCGCACGCCCGCCAGACTCAGCACCGCGCTCGTATTGCCGGCCGCCGAAACGCCGACCTTTCGGGCTCCAATGCGGCCCCGCGTCGTCAGCAGCGCCGCGACGCGACCCTGCGCATCGCGCTCGATTCCGGTGACCTCGCAGTTCTCGATGATGTCGACGCCGAGGGCATCCGCCGCACGGGCATAACCCCAGGCGACCGCGTCGTGGCGCGCGGTTCCGCCGCGCCGCTGCAACGCCGCGCCGAGAACCGGATAGCGCATGTCCGAACCGATATTGAGCGGCGGACAAAACGCCTTGGCCTGCTCGGGCGTGAGCCACTCGTTGTCGACGCCGTTGCACCGATTGGCGTGCACGTGGCGCTTGAACACCTGCACGTCATGCACCGTGTGGGCGAGCATCATCACCCCACGCGGCGAGAACATCACGTTGTAATTGAGTTCCTGGGAGAGGTTCTCCCACAGCTTCACCGAATGGTCGTAGAGCGCCGCGCTCTCGTCGAACAGATAGTTCGAGCGGATGATCGTCGTGTTCCGTCCGGTGTTACCACCGCCGATCCAGCCCTTCTCCAGAACCGCCACACGGCCGAGGCCGTGCTCCTTGGCGAGGTAGTAGGCGGCGCCGAGTCCGTGGCCGCCGCCGCCGACGATCACCGCATCATAATCGGACTTCGGGTCGCCCTTGCGCCATTGATTTTCCCAGCCACGGTGCCCGAAGAGCGCGCCGCGTAACAAGGAGAAGCCTGAGAATCGCTGTTTGCTCATTGGCGCCCCTGCGCGTCGATCAAGCCCTGAGGTCCTGGTTCTGCGGATCATACGGCGAGTCGACGAGGACCGTGGCCCGCCTGCGCTCCCCGAGGATCTCGATCTGCAGGCTCGTGCCGAACTGCGCACAGGCCGAGGCGACGTAGCCGATCGCGAGACTCTTGCCGAGCACGTGACCGTAATAGCCGGAGGTCGCCCGGCCCACCAGCCGGCCGCCGGTGTCGTAAATCGGTTCGTTGCCGAGCGGATCGGCGTCGAGCACATCATGCACTTCCAGTGTGATGAAGCGGTGCGGCACACCGGCGGCGAGTTGCTTGGCGAGCGCCTCCTTGCCGATGAAATCGCCCTTGTTCATGCGCACGAAGCGGTCCAGGCCGGCCTCCAGGGGCGTGTAGTCCGGCGTCAGGTCGGTGCCCCACATGCGGTAGGACTTCTCCATCCGCAGTGATTCCATCGCGCGCATGCCGACCATGCCGATGCCATGGTCCGCTCCGGCGGCGAGCAAGGCATCGAACAGGTGATGGGCGTACTCGATCGGAAAATGCAGTTCCCAGCCCAGCGCGCCGACGAAATTCACGCGCAAGAGGTAGACATCGGGCGCCAGGCCGACCTCGGCGATCTGACCCGTCAACCACGGGAAGGCCGTGTTGTCGAGCGCCGTGTCGGTGAGGGCCGAGAGCACCGCGCGTGACTTCGGCCCGGCAAGGACGAAACAACCCCGGCTGGTGGTGATGTTGCGCAGCTCGATCCTTCCGGCCGCGTCCGGCGGCAGCATCTTGCGCAGATAGTCGCCATCGTAGCGTTCGGCGGCACCGGCGCTGACCACGTAGAAGCGCTCATCGCCGAGCTTGGTGATCGTGAATTCCGAGCGGATGCCCCCGCGCGGCGTCAACGCATGGCACAAGGCGATGCGCCCGATCTTGGTCGGCACCTTGTTGGCGACCAGCCCATCGAGCCAGCTCTCCGCGCCGGGGCCGGAAACTTCGTGCTTCGTGAAGGGCGACAGATCGATGATGCCCACGTCGCGTCGCATGCGCTTCGCCTCGTTGCCGACGTGCTCGAAGTAGTTGGAGCGGCGGAAGCTCCAACGATCCTTCGCCTCGACGCCGGCGGGGGCGAACCAGTTCGGGCGCTCCCAGCCATAGCGCTGACCAAACACCGCGCCCATGCGCGCCAGCTTGTCATAAATCGGGCTCGTCTTGGCGGGGCGCGCATCGGCGCGTTCCTCGTCCGGAAAATGAATCACGAAGACGTTGCGGTAGGTCTCCTCGTTCTTTTTAACGACGTAGCGCTTGCTGGTGTACGGTCCGAAGCGGCGCGGATCCGTCGCCGCCATGTCGATTCCGGGCTCGCCTTCGACGATCCATTCGGCAAGCTGCCAGCCGGAGCCGCCGGCCGCGGTGATGCCGAAGCTGTGGCCTTCGTTGAGCCAGAGATTGCGCTCGCCCCAGGCCGGACCAATCAAGGGACTTCCATCCGGGGTGTACGCGATCGGGCCGTTGACGATGTCCTTGATGCCGCAGGTGGCAAGCGCGGGCACCCGGCGCATGGCCGCCTCGACGTGCGGCAATAGCCGGTCCAGATCCCCTTCGAACAAGCTCTTGCCGAACCAGTCGGGCACGCCGTCGGCGAATCGGGCCGGTGCGCCCGCTTCGTAGGGGCCGAGGATCCAGCCCATGCGCTCCTCGCGCAGGTAGTACGACTTGTCCGATTCGCGCAGCACGGCGAGCTCGCGACCGCCGTTCTGCCGGTAGGTCTTGAGTTCGGGGGACTCGTCATAAACGATGTATTGGTGCTCGACCGGAATCGAGGGTACGTTGATGCCGAACAATCGCCCCGTTTGGCGCGCGTAGTTGCCGGTCGCGCAAACCACGTGCTCGGCGACGATGTCGCCCTTGTTCGTCGACACGAGCCATTCCCCGGAGGCGGTGCGCTTGACGCCGATCACCTCCGTCTGTTCATAGATTTCGGCGCCACGGCTGCGGGCGCCCTTGCGCAGCGCCATGGTCAGATCGGCCGGCGCGATGTGTCCGTCGTCTGGATGATAGAGGGCGCCGACGATCTTCGGAGTGTCTTGATCATCGCCGAGATCGATCAACGGCCATAGGTCCCTGACCTCCGAGGGGCCGATGATCTGGAAGGGCACGCCGATCGTGTTCGCCGTGCCACAATATTTCTGGTACTCGTCCATGCGGTCACGGCAGGTCGCGAGGCGCAGATTTCCCGTCACGTGAAAGCTCACGTCCTGGCCGGTTTCCGCGGGCAGCTTCTTGTAGAGGTCCACCGAGTACTTGTGCAGCTGCCCGACCGTATAACTCATGTTGAACAGCGGCAACAAACCGGCCGCGTGCCAGGTCGAACCGGCGGTCAATTCGGCGCGCTCGAGCAGTACGACATCCGTCCAGCCTTTGCGTGCCAGGTGGTACAAGGTGCTGACACCGACGACGCCGCCGCCGATCACGACGACGCGTGCATGAGTTTTCATCGCTGGGGATCTCCGTCTTGGATTTTCTGAGGCAGTGTAACCACCACGCCGCGGAAGGTGAGGCCATTTGCGACAATCGCTGGTTGAAATGCGTCAGGAGCGGGGCGAATGAGGTATCGATCAGGGCGAAAACCAGCCGAAATGCGACGCATTCTTGGGAAAAAAACGATAGTCGGAACGACTCGATGGCATAATCCGAGCTGGTGTCCCAGTCCTTGAAGATTACAGCGGAGAACGCCTTGGAAACCGCAGCCGTGCTGCGCAAGTGCAAGTACGCCTTCCTGACCCTGCCGAATTACTCCCTGATTGCGGTCTCCAATGCGCTCGAGCCGCTCAGGATGGCCAATCGGCTCACAGGCCGTGAGGTCTACGATTGGTCGATCGTCAGCACGAGCGGCCAGGCCGTTCCTTCGAGCAGCGGCATGTCGCTCACGCCGACCATGCCGCTCGAGAAACTCGGGGCGGTCGACATTCTGTTCGTCTGCGCCGGGGTGAACGTGCGCGATGCCGTATCGGCGCCATTGTTGACGCAGCTACGCCGTCTCGCCGATCGACGGGTGCCGCTCGGCGGCTTGTGCACCGGCGGCTACGCGCTCGCGCGAGCCGGGTTGCTCGATAATTTCAAGGCGACGATTCATTGGGAAAACCTCTCCTCGCTGCGTGAGGAGTTTCCACGGGTGCGGATCAGCGACCAATTGTTCACGATCGACCGCGACCGGTTCACGTGCTCCGGCGGAACGGCGCCACTCGACCTGATGCTGCACCTGATTCAATCGAAGCTCGGCGCGCGCCTCTCGCAACTGGTCTCCGAACAGTTCATCGTCGAACGGGTGCGCAAGGACACCGACCGGCAATACGTGCCCTTGCGCGCGCAAATCGGTCCCGCAAGCCGCGGCCTCATCCGGGTGGCGCAACTCATGGAGGAGAACATCGAAAAACCCATGTCGCTCGACAAGATCGCCAAGTCGACCGGCTTGTCGCGCCGCCAGATCGAACGGCTATTCAGGCGCGACTTGAACTGCGTGCCGAAGCGCTACTATTTGGAGATGCGCCTGCGCCGGGCTCGCGAGCTTCTCCTGCAGACCGCGATGCCCATCATGGACATCACCGCCGCGTGCGGCTTTCAATCGCCGCCGCATTTCTCCAAATGCTATCGAAGCCAGTTCGGCCACCCGCCGAGCGCGGAGCGAAAGCTCAATCGGGAGCCCCCCGCCGGCCCTGCCGCTATTTGAAGATCACCGTCTTGCCGCCGTCGAGGAACACGCGGTTCTCGAGCAGCAGACCCAGGGCGGTCGCAAGCGCCCGCCGTTCGGTATCCCGTCCGACCGCAGCGAGCATGTCTGGCGTATAGCCGTGGTCGACCCTCTCGACGAATTGCTCGATGATCGGGCCTTCGTCCAGATCGCCGGTCACGAAGTGCGCAGTGGCGCCGATCAACTTGACGCCGCGCTCGTGCGCTTGATGGTAGGGTTTGGCTCCCTTGAACCCGGGCAGGAAGGAGTGGTGAATATTGATCACCTTCCCCCCGAGCCGTTTGCACAGATTGTCCGAGAAAATCTGCATGTAGCGGGCCAGAACCACCAGTTCGGTGTTCGTGCGCTCGATCAATTCGAGCAGCTGCGCCTCCTGCGCCGCCTTGGTCGCCGCAGAGACCGGCAGCAGATGATAGGGAATCCCGTAGCGTTCGGCGATCGGGCGCATGTCCGGGTGGTTCGATACGATCGCGCTCACGTCCATTCGCAGCTCGCCGATGCGCTGCCGGTAGAGCAGATCCTCGAGGCAATGGTCGAGCTTCGAGACCAGGATCATCACCCGGCTGCGCAGCGTTCCGTCGTGGATCGTCCACTGCATCTGTTCGGCTTGCGCCAGGGCAACGAAGTCGGCGCGCAGGGCATCGAGATCGACGCGTTCGCCGGCCACCGCACAGAAAGTCACGCGCACGAAGAAGCGCTTGGTCAGCACGTCGTCGAATTGGTGCATCTCCATGATGTAGAGGCGATGCGAAGCGAGAAAGGTGGCGACCGCGGCGGTGGTGCCCATGCGGCTCGGGCAGGTCGCGGTCAAAATGTACGGGTGCGAGGTTTGATATTCCATGGGCTGATCATACCGGAGAGCGTCCGCCCGCGGTCTGCTCCGTATGCGACCCTGATTTGTGCGGGTGCGACGCGTGCTAGGCTCCCAGGATCGACCGGCGGCACGCAGCCGTCCGGCGCCTCGGTGGAGGACGGATGGGAAGCGATGAGCAGGGCGCCAGATTCAACACCGCGTACGCGCAGGCGGTCGCGCTGTTCGAACGGGGGGACGCGACCGGCGCCGAAGCGGCGTTGCGCACGCTGCTGCGCGCGCACCCGGGCGAGGTCAATTCGATGCGTGTGCTCGGTCTTGCGCTGCTCGCGCAGGAACGCCACGGCGAGGCGATCGAGGTGCTCGAAGCGGTGGTGCGCGACGCCGGCGACTTCGCCCATGCGCATGCGGATCTGGCCAAGGCACTTATCACGGAGGGCTTGATCGAACGTGCGATCGGCGAACTGCGCCAGGCGCTGCGGCTCGATCGAGGCTTGCGGGGCGCGTGGTTCACGCTCGGGGACTTGCTCGTGGTCACGGGCGACATGGCCGGCGCCCGTCAGGCCTTCACCGAAGCGCTCGGCGCCGCGCCCTTCGCCCGGCCGCTCGAAGAAGCGAGCCGTCTGCTCAATGGCGGCGATCGCCGCCGCGCGGAGATTCTCTTCAGGCAGGTGCTGCGCGAGGATCCTGAGCACGTCGGCGCGCTTTGCGGTCTCGCCGCCGTGTCGTTGGCGGCCGGCTTTCCCCAGGACTCCCTGCGTCTGCTGCAGCATGCGTCACGGCAGACGGCGCACCTGCCGCTGATCCATCGTGGACTGGCGCAGACTTATCTCGAGAGTACGCGCTTTGCCGAGGCGGAGGAGGCGATCCGGCATGCGCTGACGATCGACGAGGCATCCGCGGCCGGTTGGGTGATCCTCGGAACCGTGCTCGCGCATTCGCTGCGTCCGCAGGAGGCTCTCGCGGCCTACGACCGGGCGCTCGCGATCGATCCCGGGCAGCTGCAGGTGCTGCTGTCGAAGGGCCATGCGCTCAAGACACTCGGCCGGCGCGCCGAGTGCGAGACCGCCTACGAGGCCTGCCTCGAGCGCCAGGCGGATTTTGCCGAGGCTTACTACAGCCTCGCGGATCTGAAGAACTACCGCTTCAGCGACGCGCAAATCGCGGCGATGCAGGCTTTGCTGCCGACGGACGTGGGCCTCGCGGGCACACCGATGCGACCCCAACTGCGGTTCGCGCTCGGCCGCGCGTTCGAGCAACGCGGTCTTTATGAGCAAGCCTTCGAGCATTATGCGGCCGGTAATGCGGCTCGCCGGCGCGAAACGCCGTTCGATGCGGCCGGCTTCGAACTCAAATGCCGCCGGGTGGCCACGGTGGTGAACGCCGCCTTTATCGCCACCCGCACCGGGGTCGGCTGTGCGGATCCGGCGCCGATTTTCATCGTCGGATTGCCCCGATCCGGGTCGACCCTGCTTGAACAGGTGCTGGCGAGCCATTCCGAGGTCGACGGCACCATGGAACTGCCGACGATCGGCACCTTCGTGCGCGAGCTCGATCATTTCGATGGGCACGCCGATGCCTATCCGGAATGCCTGTCGAGCCTGCCCCCGGACCGATACGCGGCGCTTGGGGCCCGCTACATCGACGAGACGCGCATCTTTCGCACGGGCCGGACGCGGTTCATCGACAAGATGCCGAACAACTTCAGCCATGTCGGCCTCATTCATCTCTTGCTGCCGCACGCGATCATCATCGATGTCCGACGTCACCCGCTCGATGCCTGCTTCAGCGCGTTCAAGCAGTATTTCGCCAAGGGGCAGGCGTTCAGCTACGACATGGAGGATTTGGGCCGTTACTACCGCAGCTATGTCGATTTAATGGATCACTGGGACCGCGTGCTGCCCGGCAAGGTGTTGCGCGTGCGCTACGAGTCCGTGGTGCGCGACACGGAGGCGCAGGTGCGGCGTCTGCTCGAGCACTGCGGTTTGCCGTTCGAACCGGCCTGCCTGCGCTTCTACGAAAACAAGCGAGCTGTCCGGACCGCCAGTTCCGAACAGGTCCGCCAGCCGATCTACCACTCGGGAATCGGGTACTGGCGGCACTTCGCCGCACAACTTGGGCCGCTGCGGCGCGCGCTCGGCGATTGCCTGCAACGCTTCGAGGACGAAGAGGCGGGCGAGGCCACCGCGGATTGATCGGGGCGTTGCCTGCTCCCGGCGCTATACGCGCGTATCGCGGCGCTATATGTCCATATAATTTTTGTTGACTCGCGAGTTTTCCCGTGTCCATGATAGGGGCGTATACATGAACGCCCGTCGCCAAGGCGCAACGCCCGGGAGAACCGTGATGAAGAATTTCGCCAAGGAGCCCGAAGGACGACCGTGCCGCGCGCCCGCGGGCCGTGCAGCAGCCCTTCAGGGTGAACCGGTCTCAGGCTCGCTGTCGGTGGCGATCGCCGCGGTTCTCTACGGGACGACCGTGGTCGCGTTGGCGCCCCTGCCGGCCCGTGCCGCCGCCGCACAGGACAGTCTCTCCGAGATCATCGTGACCGCAAGCAAGCGCTCGGAGAATCTGCAGAAGGTTCCCGAGAGCATCGATGTATTCACCAGCAAGCAACTGCAAAACCTCGGCATCACGCAGTTCGAGGACTACGCATCGAAGGTGCCCTCGGTCTCGTTCATCAGCATTGGCCCGGGCTATCAGCAGTTTTTCATGCGCGGCGTATCCGACGGCAGCACGCCGAACAACCAGAACACCTCGACCACCGGATACTATCTGGACAATCAGTCGCTGAGCTACTACGGCGGCATTCCCGATCTGCATGCCTACGACATCAAGCGCATCGAGGTGCTGAACGGACCGCAGGGCACGCTGTTTGGGGCCGGTGCGATGTCCGGTGCGATTCGTCTGATCACCAACAAGCCGGATCCGAACAAGCTGAGCGGCGGCATGGATCTCGACGGTGGCCAGATCGACGGCGGCGCGATCAACGACAGCGTCGAGGGCTTTCTCAACCTGCCGCTGGTGCCCGGCAGGAGTGCGGTGCGCATCTCGGGGTTTTACGTGAAGAAGGGCGGGTTCATCAACAACTTGCTGGAGACCCGCAACTGGGTCAACGGCACGACCAGCACCAATGCCGAGTGGGCCGGCAATAATTACAACCACGAACTCTTCGCGGGCGGCCGCGTGGAACTGCTGCAAAAATTTGGCGACCGATGGCAGGCAAATCTGTCCGCGAGCTTCCAGCATCAGAAGGTGCACGGCGCCTGGGACCAGAATCCGAGCGTGAATGGGGTGCGCAACGTGGCCCGCTTCGGCCCGGAGGCCCAGGATCGATTCAACCGGATGATGTCGCTGACCGTCAAGGGCGACGTCGGCATCGGTGATCTAATCTATGCCGGCGGCTATTTCAGCCGCAGCAACCACCAGATCAACGAATACTCCGAATACGTCCAGTACGTGAACACGCCAAAAGTGACGCCGGCGACCATCCAGGCCTTCGCCTGTCAGGGATACGATTCGACGACCACGCCGCCGACCTTCTCCGGTTGTAACGTGCCGACCTTGTACTACAACTACCGCGACCAGGTCTTCCGCTGGTCGCACGAACTGCGGCTCCAATCCAAGCCCGGCGGGCGCACGCATTGGACCGTCGGCCTGTATTTCGAGCAGACGAAGGACAAGTACACCTATTTTTACGACATGCCGGGAATCGATTTCCAGGGCACGCAGGCGGCGAGTTACATCAGCTACTATCATGGCACACCGCTGCCCCAGGAGTGGTACAGCAGTTCCTCGCGCCTCGATGAACACGATGTCGCCGCGTTCGGCGACATCACCCAGGACTTGACGCAGCGTTGGAGTCTGAACTTCGGTCTGCGCGACTTCCGTTCCCGCGTCTCCGGTTCGAGCGCCTGGGGGGGGTATTTCTACCAGCCGAAAGTCCCGACCCCGACCCAGAGCGTCAGCTTCTCGAAGATCGATTACAAGGCGGGCGTCAATTTCCAGGCGACGCCGAACCTGCTGTATTACTTCTCCTATGCGCAGGGCTTTCGCGACGGCGGCTTCAACACGGGCGCAGGCAGCAATCCGCTCGTCCCGAAGAGTTTTGCGCCGGACACGCTCGACAGCTATGAACTCGGCTGGAAGGCGATGTTCGACGAGGGCCGGTACCGGTGGAACGGCGCCGCCTATTACATGCCGTGGAAGAACTACCAGACCGCGGTCTACGACCTCGCGATCTCGCCGAATACGTTCAATGCGAACATCGGCAACGCGCGGGTCTATGGCCTCGAGACGAACGTGGATGCACGTCCGGTTCGAGGTCTCACGCTGTCGCTGTCACTTGCGTACAACGACTCGCGCCTGACCAGCAACACCTATGCGAACTCGAGTTACCCGGTCGTCGCGGGTGAGCGGCTGCCATTCGTTCCGTATTTCAAGGCGAACGCCTCGGCACGCTATTCGGTGCCGATCCGCCCGAACGTGATCGGCTATGTGCAGTACGACATCACGCACACGGGCGCGATGTGGAGCGACCTGCGTGTCGACAACCGCACGCTGCAGCCGGCCTTCAACCTCGCGGATCTGCGTGCCGGATGGCATACGCCGGACAACGTCTGGGATTTCGAGTTCTACATCACCAACCTCGACAACACCCGCGCGGTCGTCTACGTCAACACCTACAACTACGACCACCGGCAGACCACCAACGAGCCGCGCGTGTTCGGGTTGCACATCCGCTACCGCTTCGGCGGCGGCTGAGAGGCGCGCGGCAACTTGCCGCCGAGTCTGCCCGCGATCCGCGCGGGAATGGCGCCGCCCAGGTCGAGCGGCCGGCGCGGCCGGTGGGCGTGGGTTACAATGCCTTCAAATCCGATGAGCAGACACCGCCAAATCCTTGCCGTCTACGGCGCCGGCATCCTGCAGGGCGCCGCCTTCGTGCTGGTGCCCTCTCTCGGCAAGATCCTCGAAGGCGCTC
>JABEVI010000220.1 GCA_013044085.1 Steroidobacteraceae bacterium | reverse complement strand
GGCCGCACCGACGACATGCTGATCATCCGGGGGGTGAATCTCTTCCCCACGCAAATCGAGGAATTGATCCTGCGCGTGCCGCAATTGACCGCGCAGTATCAGTTGATCGTGAGCCGGGAGGATCATCTGGATTGTCTTGAGGTGCGCGTCGAGGTGCGCCCCGAGGCTTGGCAACAGGTGTCCGCCGAGGACCTGCCGAACGTTGCCCTGGAGTTGCAGCACCACATCAAGTCGTATATCGGCGTCACGGCGATCGTGACGCCGGTTGCGCCGCAGGCTATCGAACGTACCGTCGGCAAGGCGCGCCGGGTCCTCGATCGGCGCACGCCGGCCGGCCGGCCCTAGGAGCCTGGCGGCCCGGACTCGCCGGGCCCAAAGGACGCCCGGCGCTTGCCGCGCACCGCGGCGAGGCCTTCGCGCACATCACCCAGCCGGAAACCGAGGAACTCGAGCGCGAGCGAGGCATCGAAGCTCGGCCCGGCGAGGCGCAACCAGTTGTTGAGCGCGTGTTTGGTCCAGCGGACGGCGGTGGTGCCGGCGCCGGCGAGCCGGATGGCGATTTCGAGCGCCGACTCGCGCACCTGGTCGTCCGCGACGCACAAGGCCACCAGGCCGATGCGTTCGGCCTGCTCGCCCGACAACGGCTGATTGGTCAGCAGGTGGTAGCGCGCCTTGGCAAGGCCGCAGAGCAGCGGCCAGATCATCACGGCGTGATCACCGGCCGCCACACCGAGGCGCGTATGCCCATCGAGGATCTTCGCGTCGCGCCCGGCCACCGCGATGTCCGCGAGCAGAGCGACGGCGAGCCCGGCACCGACCGCCGAGCCGCGGATCGCCGACACCACCGGCTTCGAACAGTTCACGAGGTTGTAGACGAGATCGCTCGCCTCCTTCCAAACACGCACCAAGGTCGCCTCATCGGCGATCATCCGCTCGATCATCTCGAAGTCGCCACCCGCGCAGAAGTGTTCGCCCGCACCCCGGATCATCACCGCGCGGACCGTCTCGTCGACGTCCACCGCGCGCCACACATGTGCGAGGTCGCGGTGCATCGATTCGCTCGCTGCGTTGTGCCGGTCGGCGTTCGCGATCACCACTTCGAGCACCGCCGGCGCCGGCTCGGCGAATTCGAGACTGGGGAAGGAGGCGCGGTAGCGATCGAGGTCCATCTTTTCGTTCATCCTCTCACCTCGCCGCATCCGGCACGGCATGCACACTGACCATCGTCAGCACGTCGTACGAAGCCACCGTCTCGCCATCCTGGTTCGTGATCAGCGCATCCCAGCGCACCTCACCCCAGCCCTTGTCGGCGCGCAGCGATTTCTCCTTGCAGGTGAGGCGCACCTTGATCCAGTCGCCCGGCTTCGCCGGTTTCACGAAACGCAGTTCATCGAGGCCGTAGTTGCCGAGCACCGGACCGTAGTCTGGGTCGACGAACAGGCCGGCCGCCGCGGAAATCAAGTAGTACCCATGCGCGACTCGGCTGCCGAACAAAGGGTTGCGTGCGGCTTCGGTCTCGCTCATGTGGGCGTAGAAATTGTCGCCGGTGAGCGCCGCGAACGCCTCGATGTCGGCGACCGTGATCTGGCGCGCGTTGGAACGGAAGGTATCGCCGATCGCGAGTTCATCGAACGGCTTCCGAAACGGGTGCCGTCCCGGGTCGCGCTCGGTCGCACCGCGGATCCAGCGGCCGCCGATCGCGGCGAGCATCGCCGGCGAGCCCTGCAGGGCGGTGCGCTGCATGTAGTGCAAGACGCCGCGGATGCCGCCCATCTCCTCGCCCCCGCCGGCGCGGCCGGGACCGCCATGGACGAGTGGCGCGAGCGGCGCACCGTGCCCGGTGGATTCGGCGGCGCAATGCCGGTTCACGACCAGGAGCCTGCCGTGAAACGGCGCCAGCCCGATGGCGACGTGTGCCGCGACTTTCTCGTCCGCGGTGAACAACGAACCGGCGAGGCTGCCGTCACCGCGTCGTGCGAGTTCGATCGCCTCGTCGAGATCGCGATACGCAAGGAGCGTCGCGACGGGTCCGAACGCCTCGACCGAATGCACCGCGCTCGCACTCGCCGCGTCACGGCAGCGTAACAGCAGCGGCGCCAGGAACCCGCCGCCTCGGGCATTGGCCTCGCGCAGGCGCGGGTCGTGCGGATCGCCGTGGATCAGATCCGATTCGCCGCGCAGCTCCTCGAGCCGGTGCAGCACCTCGTGCCGCTGATCGCGGCTGGCGAGCGGGCCCATGCGTGTGTCCGGCGCACGCGGGTCACCGACCCGCACGGCGGCGAGACGTTCGGCGATCGCCGCGGTGGCCGCCTCGAGCATCGTCGCCGGCACGATGGCCTTGCGGATCGCCGTGCACTTCTGACCGGCCTTGACGGTCATCTCGCGCACGACTTCGTCGGCGTACAGCTCGAACTCGGCGGTGCCGGGGCCCGCGTCCGGTCCGAGGATCGATGAGTTGAGCGAATCGGTCTCGGCGATGAAACGCACCGAGCGGCGCGTAACGATGGGATGCGTCCGCAGTTTGACCGCGGTGCTCGCCGAACCGGTGAAGGAGACGACGTCCTGACTGCCGAGATGATCGAACAGATCACCCACCCCGCCGGCGATCATCTGCAGAGTTCCCGGAGGCAGTATCGCCAGTTCGACGATGCGCCGTACCACGCGCTCGGTCAGATACGCGGTCGCGGTCGCCGGTTTGACGATGACGGGCATGCCGGCGAGGATCGCCGGTGCGAGTTTCTCGAACATGCCCCAGACCGGAAAATTAAATGCGTTGATTTGCACGGCGGCGCCCGCGCGCGACACGCAGACATGCCGGCCGACGAAGCTGCCGCCCTTCGACAAGGCCTCGACGCCGCCGTCAAGGTATACCCGGCCGTCGGGCAATTCGCGGGCGCCTTTGCTGGCGAAGGCGAGCATCGTGCCGATTCCGCCGTCGATGTCGATCCACGAATCGGCGCGGGTCGCACCGGTTCGATGGGAAAGCGCGTAGAAGTCCTCCTTGGATTCGAGCAGCCGCTTGCCGAGCGCGCGCAGCAGTGCGGCGCGCTCATGGAAACTCGTTTCCCGCAGTGCCGGGCCGCCGACGGTACGCGCATGTTCGAGAATCGCGGCCATGTCGAAGCCGTCTGTGGTCGCGTGCGCGATGAGCTCGCCGCTCGTCGCATCGCGCAGCGCGACCCCCTCGCTGGCGCCGCTTCGCCACGCGCCGAGCACGAAGCTCTCGAGCTTCACCGAAGCTCACCCGCAGGCGCGACGACCCCAGGTCGGTTCATGGCGCCCGTTCGAGCAGCATGGCGATACCCTGACCGACACCGATGCACATCGTGCACAGCGCGTAGCGGCCGCGGATTCTGCCCAATTGATGGGTTGCGGTCGCCGCGAGGCGCGCACCGCTCATGCCGAGAGGGTGACCGAGCGCGATTGCCCCGCCGTTCGGGTTGACGTGTCCGGCATCGTCCGGCAATCCGAGTGTGCGCAGCACCGCGAGCGATTGCGCCGCGAACGCTTCGTTCAACTCGACCACATCGATCGCGCCCACCGACAACCCAAGCCGCGCCAGCAGCTTCTGGCTCGCCGGCGCCGGGCCCACTCCCATCAGGCGTGGTTCCACCCCGGCGACCGCGGTGCCGAGGATGCGCGCACGCGGGGTGAGTCCGTGGCGCCTCGCTGCCGCCTCGCTGGCGATCAGCAACGCGCAGGCCCCGTCGTTGACGCCCGAGGCGTTGCCGGCGGTGACGGAGCCGCCCTCCCGGAATGGTGTGCCCAGCCGCGAAAGCGCCTCGAGCGAGGTCTCGCGCGGATGCTCATCCCGGTCCACGAGTTGTGGCGCGCCCTTGCGACTCGGGATCGTCACGGCCGTGATCTCGCCGGCCAATGTGCCGTCGGCTTGGGCCCGCAAAGCACGCTGTTGACTGCGCAGTGCGAAGGCATCTTGATCGGCACGGCTGATGTCGAATTCGGCCGCGACGTTCTCCGCGGTCTCCGGCATGGAATCGACGCCGTAGAGCCTCTTCATCGCCGCGTTCACGAAGCGCCAGCCGATGGTGGTGTCGAACAACTGCACGTCGCGACCGAAGGCGCTGTCGGATTTGGCGACGACGTAGGGAGCGCGACTCATGCTCTCCACGCCGCCGGCGACGACCAGTTCCGCCTCGCCCGTGCGGATCATCCGTGCGGCGCTCGCGACCGCATCGAGACCCGAGCCGCATAGACGGTTCAAGGTGACGCCCGGAACCTCCTTCGGCAGGCCGGCGAGCAGGGCCGCCATGCGCGCAACATTGCGGTTGTCCTCGCCCGCCTGGTTTGCGCAGCCGAGGATGACGTCATCGACCGCGTTCCAGTCGACGCTGCGATTGCGCTCCATCAACGCCCGCAGTGGCACCACCGCAAGATCGTCGGTGCGAACGCGCGCGAGCGCGCCTGCATATCGTCCGATGGGGGTGCGAATCGCATCGCAGATGAAGGCTTCGTTCACTTGCTCTCCCTTACGCGCGGATCCGCGCCGGACAATCGGTATGAACGCCCGCGGAACAGCGCGATGCGCACACCTTGTTGATTGACGATCGTTACATCGTACAGCCCGGCGCGGCGGCCCTGCCACACGGCGCGGGCCGTGGCAGTAAGTTCGTCCCCGACCCGTGCCGCCGCGAGGAATTCGATGCTCGCGCCGGCGGCCACGGTGGGTGCGCCGCCGGAGTTGCAGGCAAACGCGAACGCGCTGTCCGCGAGCGAGAAAATGCTGCCGCCATGACAGGTGCCGAGGCCGTTGACCATGTCGGCCTTGACGGTCATCGCCAGCACACACTCATGCGCCGCAATCGCGACGATGCGCATCCCGAGCGTCTGCGACATGCGGTCCGCCGTGTACAGTGCCGCCACGGAGCGTTCCGCGAGGGATTGCGAATCGACGCCGCCGTCGTTCATCGGCCGAAAAACCGCGGTGTCCGCTTGCCGATGAAGCTTTCGACCCCTTCGGCATAGTCCTGCGTGGCGCCGAGTTCGCGCTGCAGGTCGCGCTCCACCGCCAGCTGCGCGGCGAGGTCGCGTTCCCAGGAACCATAGATGGCCTGCTTCGTGCGGGCAAGACCGAGCGTGGGAGCCGCGGCGAGCTGTGCGGCAAGCGCATCGACGGTCGGCGGCAGTTGGGCATCCTCGACGCAGCGCCAGATCAAACCCCATTCGGCCGCCTGCGCCGCGCTCAACCGCTCGCCGAGCATCGCGAGGCCGAGGGCGCGCGCATTGCCGAGCAGGCGTGGCAGGACCCACGTGCCGCCGCAATCCGGCACCAGACCGAGCTTCGCGAAGGACTGAATGAAGCTCGCCGATTGCGCGGCAATCACCAAATCGCAGGCGAGCGCGAGATTCGCACCCGCTCCGGCGGCGACGCCGTTGACCGCCGCGATTACCGGCAGGGGCAGTGCCCGCAAAGCGAGCACCAGGGGTGCGTAATTCTTCTCGATCGATTCGCCAAGATCGACGCCCTCGCCGCCCGGCGAGACCGCCCGGTCGGCCAGGTCCTGGCCGGCGCAGAAACCCCGCCCCGCACCGCTGATCACCAGCACCCGCGAGTCCCCGCCGCGCACCCTCCCGAGCGCATCGCGAACCTCCGCATGCATTGCGTTGGTGAAACTGTTGAGCCTCTCCGGCCGGTTGAAGGTGAGGCGCGCGACGCCCTCGCCGGTGGAAAACAGGATGTGCTCGTAGCTCATCGCGGTTTACTTGCGATCATAGTCGATCTCGATCCGGGAACTGGTCGGGCGGGCCTGGCAGCACAGCACGAATCCGCTGCGAACTTCCCAGTCCTCGAGTGCCTGGTTGCGCTGCATGCTGACGGTGCCCTCGAGCAGTTTAGCCCGACAGGTCGAACAGACTCCCGAGCGGCAGGAGAACGGCAGGGCGAGTCCCGCGGACTCGGCTGCATCGAGGATCGTCGCGTCGCGGCTCATCCGAAAGATGCGTCGGCGACCGTCCATGGTGAGCGCCACTTCCACCTCGCCTGGGGTATCCGTGCCCGCCACCTGGCTCTTGTCGTCCTTCGAGGCGGCGGCGGCGCTCGCATCGAGCGCAAAGCGCTCCGAGTGGATTTTGCCGGTGGCGCCGAGTTCGCGCAGGACGGTGGACAACTCGCGGACCAGGGAGCCCGGCCCGCAAAGGAAATACTCGTCGATCCGACCTGGATCGAACTCGCTCGCGGCGATCGCACGCAGCCGGGCGGTGTCGAGCCGGCCGTTGAATAGGGCCACATCCTGGGGCTCCCGGCTCATCAAGAAGTGCACCACCAGGCGCTCGAGGTAACGATCCTTGAGCGCGAGCAACTCCTCGACGAACATCGTTCTCGCGAGCGAGCGGTTGCCGTAATACAGCATGACGCGACAGCCGGGTTCGGCGGCGAGCAAGGTCGAGATGATCGACAACACCGGTGTGATGCCGCTGCCGGCGGCGAGCGCCACGTAGGAGCGCGGGCGTGACGGATCGATGTTGGGCCGAAAGCGCCCAGTCGGCGGCATCGCCTCGAGGCGATCCCCGACCCGCAGGTCCGCGGCGAGATAGCGCGACATCTCCCCCTGAATTCTCACACCGAGGCGCAGCGGACCTCCGCCGGCGCTGACGATGGAATAGGTGCGGCGCAGTTCGCGTCCGGCGACTGTCGCCCGCACCGGCAAGTGCTGGCCGGCCTCGAAGCGAAAGGCGTCACGCAGGGCGGGCGGT
The DNA here is from genome assembly GCA_013044085.1 of Steroidobacteraceae bacterium. GTDB lineage: Bacteria > Pseudomonadota > Gammaproteobacteria > Steroidobacterales > Steroidobacteraceae > Bog-1198. The sequence goes on along the minus strand of JABEVI010000220.1, from coordinate 9,713 downwards.
GCCTCGAATTCGAGCCCGATCGCATCTTCGGCGATCACGTCGCGACGCGTCAGTTCGAGGGGGTGGTAGCTCAGCATGATCGGATTCGCTCGCGCTTCAGATGCACTTGAACCGGTCGAAGGGTTCCAGGCAGGCATGGCAGCGATGCAATGCCTTGCACGGCGTCGACCCGAATTCGCTGATCAGTTCCGTATCGGCCGAGCCGCATCGCGGGCAGACCGGTGTCGCCGCCGCCGTCGGGGGCGAGATGCCGTAGTCTCGCAGCTTGCGGTGACCCTCGGCGCTGATCCACTCGCTCGTCCAGGGCGGAGACAGCACCTCGACGATCTGAACCGACGGGAATCCCGCATTTTGAAGCGCGGTTCTGATGTCGGCCTCGATCATGGCGGTCGCCGGACAACCCGAGTAGGTGGGCGACACTTCGATGCGCAAGCCACCATCCGGCGTCTCCTCGATCGAGCGGATGATGCCGAGATCGAGCACGCTGAGCACCGGAATTTCGGGGTCCGGCACGGTCGAGAGTATTTGACGCGTCCGTGCGATACCGGCGGTGGCGGCGTTCACCAGCGCGCTCCCGGGTGCGCACGCTGTAGATACTGCAGGTCCGCGAGCAAGTGTCCGAGGTGTTCGCTGTGGCGGCCCTGTTTGCCATACCACCGATGGGCCGCGTCCGGCGGACGTTGCAGCGTCGCCTCGGCAAGGACCGGCTCGATTTGCCTCAACCAATCCGCACGCAGGTCCTGTACGGGGGGCGCGATACCCGCGCCGGTCACCGCCCGGTCCAGATCATCGGCGTCGAAGAACTCGGCTGTGTGCGGCCAGAACCGATCGAGTGAGGCTTGCACGCGCGCATGACTTTCCTCGGTGCCGTCGCCGAGGCGCACCAGCCAGTTCGAGCTGTAGCGCAGGTGATAGCGCGTTTCCTTGAGCGCCTTGGCGGCGATTTCGGCGAGCCGTGCATCGCGCGATTTCCGCAGGCCCCCGTAGAGCACGATTTGGTAAGCATCGATCAGGAACTGACGCACGATCGTGTCGCCGAAGTCTCCGTTCGGAAGTTCGGCGAGTGTGGCGTTGCGGTAATCCGCTTCCTCCCGCAGGAACGCGAGGTCGTCCTCCGAACGGCCACGACCCTCGACTTCGGCGGCATAGGCGAACAACAGCCGCGCTTGGCCGAGCAGATCGAGCGCGGTATTGGCAAAGCCGAGGTCTTCCTCGATCGCCGGCGCATGCCCGATCCACTCGCCGAGGCGTTGCGCGAGCACCAGGCTGGTATCCGCGATACGCAGCAGGTAGTCGAACAGCTGCGCGGGCCGTGCGGGTGCGCCGCCGGCTGCGACCGCCTCGCTCACAGCGTCTCGACCTCTTTGGGGATCTCGTAGAACGTCGGATGCCGGTAGACCTTGTCGCGCGCCGGATCGAACAGCGACTCCGCCTCGCCCGGGTCGGACGCGACGATGTCGGTCGAGCGCACCGCCCACACGCTGATGCCTTCCTGCCGGCGGGTGTAGACATCGCGGGCGTGTTCGATCGCCATCGCCGCATCGGCGGCGTGAACGCTGCCGACGTGCTTGTGATCGAGGCCGCCGCGGGCGCGAATGAAAATCTCGTACAACGGCCAGTCGCCTGCTTCGTTCATCGAAACCTCTCCTCGATCAAGCCATGGCGGCGGCGCGACGGTGTTTGGCGGCATGGGCGAGGGCGGCCTCGCGAACCCATCGGCCCGCCTCGTGAGCGTCACGTCGGGCGAGCATGCGCTCGCGGTTGCACGGTCCATCTCCCTTCAGAACCGCGTGGAACTCGCTCCAATCGATCTCGCCGAAACGGTGGCACCTGCCCTGCTCGTCCCATCGCAGCTCGGGGTCCGGCACCTCGAGTCCGAGATATCGCGCCTGAGGTACGGTGAAATCAATGAATTTCTGGCGCAACTCGTCGTTCGTGAAGCGTTTGATCTTCCAGCGTACGGAGAGCGCCGTGTGCTGCGAATCCGTGTCGGGCGGACCGAACATCATGAGCGACGGCCACCACCATCGGTCGAGGGCATCCTGCGCCATGCGCTTTTGCGCTGGGGTGCCGTTCGCAAGTTTCAGCATGATGTCGTAGCCCTGGCGCTGGTGGAAGCTCTCCTCCTTGCAGACACGCGTCATCGCCCGTGCGTAGGGGCCGTATGAACAGCGGCACAGCGGGATCTGGTTCATGATCGCCGCGCCGTCGACGAGCCAGCCGATCGCGCCGATGTCGGCCCAGCTGCGGGTCGGATAATTGAAGATGCTCGAGTATTTGGCGGTACCCGCGAGCAATTGATCGATCAGTTCGGCGCGTGATACGCCGAGGGTTTCCGCGGCGCTGTACAGGTAGGCGCCGTGACCGCCCTCGTCCTGCACCTTGGCGATCAGGATCAATTTGCGCTGCAGGCTGGGTGCGCGCCCGATCCAATTGCCCTCGGGGAGCATGCCGACGATTTCGGAGTGGGCATGCTGGGAGATCTGCCGGATGAGTGTGCGCCGGTAAGCGGCAGGCATCCAGTCCTTCGGCTCGATCTTTTCCTCCGCGTCGATTCGCGCCTCGAAGCGGCGCAGTTGCTCGGCGTCCTCGACGACGGGTTCGGGCGCGCCGGCGCGCGCGGGCGGTTCAGCGAGACCTTGCGTATACATCGACCCCCCCCTGCGCTCGTGCGCCAGGCAAGACGTGACGCCCTGATGGTGACACGCGATTGTACAGATGACAACTTGTTCTGTGTCAGAATGTGCGGATGACTGCGTTGCACAGCCGCATGCGCGGACCCGCCGGCGCCCTGCTCGCGCGCTTTCGGCGGCAACGTCCTTTGCGGGGCGGATCGCTGATCGTCACCGTATTCGGCGACTCGATCGCGCCGCGTGGTGGCGCGATCACGCTCGCAAGCTTGATCCAGGTCATGGCCCCATTCGGCCTGACCGAGCGGCTCGTGCGCACCTCGGTCGCACGACTGGCGGCTGACGACTGGTTGTCGAGCCGCCGCGACGGCCGGTACAGCGAGTACCGGCTTTCCACGCGCGGTGAACAGCGCTTCATCGAGGCGACGTTGCGGATTTACGGCGGACCCGCCGTTTGCTGGAACGGTGGCTGGACGTTCGTGGTCGCTCCGGGTCTCGCGGCCGCAAGGCGGTTGCGGTTGCGCAAGCTGTTGCGCTGGAAGGGCTTTGGTGAGATCGATTCCGGCGTGCTCGCCCATCCCATGGCGAGCCCGGACTCGACACGCGAGTATCTGGCGATGAATGACCTCGCCGATGCGGCGATATTGCTCGAATGCCGCGCTGCGCCGGGCGGCGATTCGGTACGGCTCGTGCGCCACGGCTGGGATCTGCGCGATCTCGCGGCCCGCTACGAACGTCTCATCCGCCAGCTCGAATCGGTGGGTGAGGCGCTCACCCGCGAATCAACGCCCGAGCCCGCAGCAGCCTTCATCGTTCGCACGCTCCTGATTCACGAGTATCGCAAGATCCATCTGCGCGATCCGTTGTTGCCGCATGCGCTGCTTCCGGCCGACTGGCCGGGCACGGCTGCCTATGAGCTGTGTCGCCGTCTCTACTGGGGCGTCTTTTCGCCGGCCGAGGCCTACCTGAGCGCCATTGCCGGCCGCCTCGACGGCGCTTTGCCGGCCGCCGACGGTGGTGTCCGGCGGCGTTTTCCTCCTCAGCGCAGCGCAGCTTCGATGTCGCCGGCCAGCTCCTCCGGCTTATCGGCCGGGGCGTAGCGTTTGATCGGCTCGCCGTTGCGGTCGACCAGGAATTTGGTGAAATTCCACTTGATCGACTTCAGGCCGAGCAATCCCGGACACGCCTCACGCAGATAAACGAACAGCGGATGCGCGTCGGCGCCATTGACGCGCACTTTGGCGAACATCGGCAGGCTGACACCGTAGGTCGTCGTGCAAAACGCTTTGATAGCCGCCTCGTCGGCGGGTTCCTGGTGACCGAACTGATCGCAGGGAAATCCCAACACCGAGAAGCCGCGGTCGCGGAATTTCCGGTAAAGTGCCTCGAGGCCGGCGTACTGCGGCGTGTAGCCGCACTTGCTCGCAACGTTGACGATCAACAGCGACTGACCCCGGAACTCGGACAGCGGCATGTCGGCGCCATCGATGCTGCGGGCGGTGAAGTCGTAGACGTTCATTATCTCTCCGTGCGCCACGTGGCGATTGCAAATATATCGCAAGCAGCCGGGATCGACGGAGGATTTCAGTGCCAGCCACGGGTGGCAGGAACACCGAGGAGCCGCTAAGCGGGACGCGCGCACCAGAGGACGCCGCCGTGTCCGGCGGCAGGCAGTCCCTGCCCGGCGCAGTCTGGGTCCTCGGCTTCGTGAGCCTGCTGATGGACGCCTCCTCGGAAATGATCCACGGATTATTGCCGCTGTTCCTCTTCGACGTACTCGGTGCTAGCGCGTTCATCGTCGGCCTCATCGAGGGCCTGGGCGAGGCGACTGCGCTCATCGTCAAGGTGTTCTCAGGAACGTTGAGCGATTACCTGGGTCGGCGCAAATGGCTCGCGGTGTCAGGTTATGCGCTCGCCGCGCTCACCAAGCCCTTGTTCGCGATCGCCTCCTCGATCCAGCTCGTGTTGGCGGCGCGGTTGCTCGACCGTGTTGGCAAGGGCATTCGCGGGGCGCCACGCGACGCACTGGTCGCCGACCTCGCACCGGCGAATTCGCGCGGCGCCGCCTTCGGTTTGCGCCAGTCGCTCGATACGGTGGGCGCCTTCCTCGGGCCGCTGCTCGCGGTTGTGCTGATGCTCCTGTGGCACGACCATTTCCGCCGGGTATTCTGGGTGGCGGTGATTCCCGCCGTCCTGTCGGTCGCGCTGCTGGTCGTGGGAGTGCGCGAACCGGTGCGAGCGGCGGGCGGGAGACGCCCGAACCCCTTCTTGAAGGAAAACATCGAAGCGCTCGGGCCGGCATACTGGCGCGTCGTCATGATCGCCACGCTGTGCTCCCTGGCGCGCTTCAGCGAGGCGTTCCTGCTGTTACGCGCCCAGCAGGGCGGCATTCCGGTCGCACTGGTGCCGCTCGTGATGGTGGCCATGAACATCGTCTACTCGCTGTGCGCCTATCCGTTTGGCAAGCTCTCCGATCGGATGAGTCACACGCGCCTGCTCGCGTTCGGACTCGTGGTGTTGATTGGCGCGGACTTCGTGCTCGCGAGCGGTGATCACTGGCCGACGGTCATCGCCGGGGTTGCGCTCTGGGGAATGCATCTCGGCATGACGCAAGGATTGTTCGCGACGATGGTGAGCGAGACGGCACCTGCCCGCCTGCGTGGCACGGCCTTCGGCTTGTACAACCTCGCCGGCGGCGGCGCGATGTTGCTCGCGAGCGCCGCCGCCGGTTCCCTCTGGTCCGCCTTCGGAGCGGCCTATGCGTTCCTCGCCGGCGCCATTTTCTCCTTGCTGGCGTTGTTCGGGATCTATCTTTGGCGGCCGCGTGCCATCGCCGGCCGGTAGGTGCTATCGTCACGCACAGCAAGGCTGCGCTACGGAGCACTGATGGGTCGAAATGCCATAATTCATGCCGCCTGCCCGCACGATTGCCCGGACACCTGCGCGATCCGGGTGAGCGTTGAGGACGGCACCGTCGTACGGATTCAGGGCGATCCTGATCACCCACCGACGCATGGTGCGCTCTGCACCAAGGTGGCGCGATATGCCGAGCGCACCTACCACCCGGAACGACTGCTGCGGCCATTGCGCCGTGTGGGTCCGAAGGGAGCGGGCGAATTCACGCCGATGGGCTGGGATGAGGCTCTCGATGAGATCGCCGCCCGCTTCGTCGCGATCAGCCGGCGCGATCCCCAGGCGATCCTGCCGTACAGCTATGCCGGCACCATGGGGCTCGTTCAGGGAGAGTCGGTTGCGGCGCGCTTCTTCCACCGCCTCGGCGCCTCGCAGCTCGAGCGCACGATTTGCGCGAGCGCCGGCTCCGCGGCGCTGAACGCAACCTACGGCAGCCGCGTCGGCATGCTCGTCGAACACTTCGAGGAAAGCCGGCTGATCCTGATCTGGGGCAGCAACAGCATCGCCTCGAATCTGCACTTCTGGAGTTTCGCGCAGAACGCCAAGCGTCGCGGCGCGAAGTTGATCTGCATCGACCCGCGCCGCACCGAAACCGCCGACAAGTGCCACCAACACATCGCACCGATGCCCGGCACCGACGGGGCGCTGGCACTTGGCATCATCCACGAACTTCTGCAGCACGACTGGCTCGACCTGGACTACATAGAGCGCCACACCGACGGCTGGCCCGCGCTCGCACGAACTGCGCTCGAGTGGCCGGCCGAGCGGGTGGCCGAGGTCTGCGCGATCACGGTTGACGAGGTGCGCGGTCTTGCCCGCGACTACGGCACGATCAAGCCGGCGGCGATCCGGCTGAACTACGGCATGCAGCGTGTCCGCGGGGGCGGCAGCGCGGTGCGCTTGATCGCCGCCCTGCCCTGCCTGATCGGAGCCTGGCGTCACCGCGCCGGCGGTCTGTTGTTGTCCGCGTCGGGTTTCGCGCCGGTATGCGGGGCGGCGCTCGAGCGCCCCGACCTGATGCCGACGCCACGACCGCGCTCGATCAACATGAGCACCATCGGCGATGCGCTGTTGCACGACTCATCGGCGCAGTTCGGGCCGAAGGTCGAGGCGGTCGTCGTCTACAACAGCAATCCGGTCGCCGTGGCCCCGGAGTCCCCGAAGGTGGTGCGGGGCTTCGCACGCGAAGATCTGTTCACCGTGGTACTGGAGCATTTCCAGACCGACACGGCCGACTATGCGGATATCATTCTGCCGGCAACGACCCAGCTCGAACATTTCGACGTTCACTACAGCTACGGACACACCTATGTGCTGGTGAACGAACCGGCGATCGAGCCGCTCGGCGAAGCGTGGCCAAACACGGCGATTTTCCGCGCGCTTGCGGCGCGCATGGGGTTCACCGAGCCGTGCTTTGCGGACAGCGATGAGGCGATCGGGGCGCAGGCCTTCGGCGATTCGATCGATTTCGCCCGGCTGCGCCGTGAGGGCTGGATCCGATTGCCGGTGGCCGACGCGCCGTTCGCCGAGGGCGGTTTCCCGACGACCAACGGACGCGCGCAATTCGCGCCCGAGGCCCTGGGGGTCGCCGGCTACCTAGCCCCGTACGAGTCGCCGGGCTCATCGCCCGAGCTTGCGGAGCGCTTTCCCCTTGCGATGATCTCACCGCCCGCGCGCCACTTCCTGAACTCCAGTTTCGTGAATGTGCGCAGCCTGCGCAGCATCGAGGGCGAGCCGTTGGTCGAGATGCACCCGCGCGACGCGAGCGCGCGCGGCCTCGCCGATGGGCAAATCGTCCGCACGTTCAACGATCGAGGCGCCTACCGCTGCCGGTTGCGGGTCAGTGAACGTGCCCGTCCTGGCGTCGTCGTGGGATTGGGTGTCTGGTGGCGAAAATTCGGGCTCGCCGGCACGAACACGAATGAGTTGACCCACCAGCGTCTGACCGATATCGGCCAGGCGGCGACCTTTTACGATTGTCTCGTCGAGGTGTGCGCGGACTGATCCGTCCGCGCCGCCCGCCATCACGTTCGTCTCGGCTCCAGATCGCGGTACAGGCGGAGGAAGCCTTCGGCGGCCTTGTGCACGTTGTCATGCCAGTCCCGTGCCGCCGTCGAGTCGGCGCCGTCGGTGACATACTTAGCGCAGGCGAAGGTGGTGTTCTCCAGCCAGCAAACTTTCGCGAGCGCGTAGGCCTCCATGTCGAGCACCTCGCAGGCAAGCCCCGTGTCGCCGGTCGCGAACGAGTCGCCGCTGCCGCAGGTGGCGGCCGGCAGACCCGGGAAGAACGGCGGAAATTCCAAGCATGCCGGCGCCTGGTCGAACGGTGTTACCCCGAGTTCAAAGCCGAGGCCCGTCGCGTCCATGTCCCGTTGTACGAAGCGATGGCAGCCGAAAAAGCGATGTGCTTCGTGCTGCCGGCTGCCCGCCGAGCCGAAATTCACGACCATCGGCGGTGCCGCCCCGGCGTGGGCATAGCGCGCCAGTTCGCGGGTCAGCGTGCGGGTCGCATTGACTTTGCCGACACCGCAATAGAGAACCGGAACGCCAGCCGCCTCGAACACGCCGTTCGATTCATTCGGCAACGCCATCACCACCAAGGTGTCCGGCAGGCGGTCCACGCAACTGCTCTAATAAGTGATCGCGGCCCGCGGCCGCAGCTGACGCCACGAGAAATCATCGACGAGTCTCAGATCGATCAGCACGGCGAGCGCCTCGACGCTGTAGCCGCCACGCACGCACAATTCAGCCGCGGCGCCAAGAGTGCCCCCGGTCGCGAGTACATCGTCGATGAGCAAGAGCCGGCCCCGGCCCGGTTGCATCTCCAACACACCCGTCCCATATTCGAGCGCGTATGGGATGTCGACGACCGGTGGCGGCAGCTTGCCCTGCTTGCGGACCAGCACGAACCCCTTGTGGCGCCGCATCGCGAGCGCCGCGCCGAGCACGAAACCGCGCGATTCGATGCCCGCGAGCGCATCGATCGTCTCCCATTCCCGTTCGCTCAAGAGTGCGTCGAGGGTGCTGATCGTTGCATCGAAATGTTCGCGCAGGAGTGGCGCGATGTCGCGGAACAATATTCCAGGTCGCGGAAAGTCCGGCGAATCGCCGATGAATTTCTTCAGATCCAAGCTGCTCACCCGGCCGGCGTCGTTAGTGGGCGGACATTATACCGAGTGCGCCGGCACCGTCGCGCCCAAGATCCCGCATCGGGTAGTCCTCGCGCCAATGCGCCCCGCGGCTCTCCTGCCGTGCACGGGCGGCGTCGATCATCGCCTCGGCGAGTTCGAAACGCAGACGCAAGCTGAGTTGCTCCGGCTCGAGCGTCATGCGTAAGTTTTGCAGTTGCGTCTGCGCCGGCGCGAGGCCGGCTTCGCGGCGTACCGGCCCCATGGCGCTCCACATGATGCGCCGTAGTTGCTGCCATTCCTCGCGGGTCGGATCGAAGGCCGCCGCCGTCGGCAGCTTAAGGGGCGGCGCGTCGGCGTGGCGGTCGGATGCCTCGCGCAGCGCGCGACCGGCGGCGCTTCCCACCACGACCGCCTCGAGGAGGGAGTTGCTCGCCAGACGGTTTGCGCCGTGCAAGCCGGTGTAGGCGACCTCGCCAGCCGCCCAGAGTCCCGGGAGGCTGGTGCGGCCATCCGAGTCGATGACGATGCCGCCCATGTGAAAGTGTGCCGCGCAGGTGATCGGAATCGGCGTGTGCGCGGGGTCGATGTGCCGGGCAACGCAGGCGCCGAGCGCCCCCGGGAACTCGTGGCGCAACGAAGTGCCGAATATTTCCCGGGCGTCGAGGGCGACACTGCGCCCCCGGTGCTGCTCCGCCCAGACCGCCCGCGCAACGATGTCGCGCGGCGCGAGGTCACCGCGCGGATGGATCGAGGCCATGAAAGGCTCGCCGTCGGAGATCAGCCGCGCACCGGCGCCACGCAAGGCCTCGGTGAGCAGCGGCAGCGGGTCGCTGTGACAGTCAAGTGCCGTCGGATGGAACTGCACGAACTCGAGTCCGGCAACCGCGGCCCCTTGTGCGAGCGCCATCGCCAGGCCGTCGCCCGCCGCGCGGCCGGGATTGGTGGTTGCGGCGAAGAGCTGACCCAAGCCGCCCGTTGCCAATACGGTCTGTGCGGCGTGAATCGCGATCGCCGCCCCGCTCGGGCGCAAGGCTACTGC
>JABEVI010000219.1 GCA_013044085.1 Steroidobacteraceae bacterium | reverse complement strand
TACACCTTCGAGGATTTCTCGATATTGGACTATGAATGCCATCCCGCAATAAAAGCACCAATCGCCGTGTAAGCCGGCGTCCGCGCCGCGCGCCGATGATCGAAGTTCGTCACTCGCCGATCCACGGCTTCGGCGTGTTCGCCCTGCGGCGGATTCGCAAGGGCACGACGATCATCGAGTACATCGGCGAGCGCGTCTCGCACGAGGAGGCGGACGCGCGCTATGCGGACAAGGCCGAGGACGACAATCACACCTTTCTCTTCACGGTCGATGCGCGCACCGTGCTCGACGGCGGCGTCGGCGGCAACGAGGCGCGTTACATAAACCACGGTTGCGATCCGAACTGCGAGAGCGCGCTCGCCGGCAAGCGCGTATTCGTCGAGGCCATTCGCACGATCCAGAAGGGCGAGGAGCTTTCCTACGACTACCAGATCCAACGCGATCCGGACGATGCGCCGAACGTCGACGAGATCTTCGCGTGCCGTTGCGGCGCGACCGGCTGCCGCGGGACGATGCTCGCGCCGCCCGCCAAGCGGCGCGCGGCGCGCAAGCCGAAGAGCGCGCCCGCCAAGGGCGGGCGGCGCAAGCGCGCGAAGTCGAAGCGGCGCTGACATTCAGATGGCTGTCACCACAGGATCGGGTCGATGCGCCTGCCGTCGCTCAAGTTCCTGAAGACCTTTCAGGTGGCCGCGAAGCTCAGGAGCTTCAAGGCCGCGGCGGAGGAGCTGTACGTCACGCCTTCGGCCGTCAGTCATCAGATCAAGGCCCTCGAGGAACAACTCGGCGTCACCTTGTTCGAGCGGGGCGCTCGCGGCGTGCGCACGCTCGAACTTACCGATGCCGGCGCCCATTATCTCGAGCACATCAACGACATTTTCTCGAAGCTCGAGTCGGTCACCGAACAGCTGCAGATTCGCTATGGGCGCACGATCATCCGCCTGAACGTGCCGCCGTTCTTCGCCAACGAGATGCTCCTGCCGCGCCTGGCCTCGTTCTCGCAGGCACGCGAGGAGACCGACATCCGCATCGAAACCACGTTCTCGGCTCCGAAGACGCATCCGCCCGAGGCGGATCTGTCGATCGTCGTCGGCTCCGGTCCTTGGGATGAGCTGGTCGTTCACGAATTGTTCGCGCAGAGCTTCATCGTCGCCTGCTCGCCCGCGTTTCTCACCGACAATCCGATCAGCGGCTACTCGGATCTGAATGGCAAGACGCTGCTGGTGCACGAGGAACGGCGCGAAGCCTGGGAGCGCTGGGCCCACGGACTCGGAATTGAGCAAATCAAGCCGAACCGTCTCGTACGGCTCGACACGATGTCGGCGGTGGTGCTGGCAGCCGAGCAGGGGGTGGGGGTCGCGCTGGTGCCGGCGCGGCTCAGCGCCGATCGCTTCCGCGCCGGCAGCCTGATCAAATTGTTCGACGCGGAGCTCGCGACCAATGAGAGCTATGTGATATTGCACCGGCGCGAGGACCGAAATCGCGAGGATCTGCAGGAACTGACGCGATGGATCATCGAACAATGCCGCGTCGAGTGAGCCCGGGCGGCGCGGTGTTCGAGTTCGTCGTCGCCGTGGCCGAGAACGACGTGATCGGTCGCGACCAGGGGCTGCCATGGCGGCTGCCGGATGACCTGCGACGATTCAAGGCGATCACCCTCGGCAGCACCGTGCTGATGGGCCGCAAGACCCACGAGACCATCGGCAGGCCGCTGCCGGGCCGGCGCAATATCGTGCTCACGCGCAGCCCGGAATATGCGGCCGAAGGGTGCATCGCCGTGCCGGGTCTCGAAGAGGCCGCGGCCGCTTCGCTGCCGGATCGGCCGATCATGGTGATCGGGGGCGGGGAGATATACCGGCTATGCCTGCCGTACGCGAGCCGCATCCACCTGACGCTCGTGCACGCGGTCATCGCCGATGGCGATACGTATTTCGACGGTTGGCGCGCCGAGGAGTGGCGGTCATCGGCGCGCGAGGAGCACAGCGCCGATGCCCGCCATTCGCACGACTACACGTTCTTGACGCTCGCCAGATCCTGATCGAGAGGCGCAAGACGCGCCTCGACCTCGAGGTCGGCACGCGCCAGATCGATATCGCCGAAATGCGCGGCGTTCGCGGTCAGGTCGGCGAGCAGACGCGCCTGCTCACTGCCGCGGCGCTGGGCGAGCTGGTAGGGAATCCGCGCGTGGAACATCACCATCGAATAGCGCGGTATGAACCGGTCCGGATGGCGGCGCTCCAGTTCCCGCGACAGCGCGCTTTGCAGCTGGAATTTCGGATCGACCACCTTGGCGCGCATCTCCACGTAGTTCTCGAGCGCCATGCTCGCGATCGCGTCGGTGTTCTCACGGCGGGCGGCGTAAAACGCGGCGAAGCGGGCCTCCCAGGAGTCATGCCGCGAGAGGCATTGCTCGAAGACCAGGCAGTCCTCGAGGCAGCAGTTCATGCCCTGTCCATGGAAGGGCACGATCGCATGCGCGCTATCGCCGACGAGCGCAACCATGCCTTGATGGTGCCAGGGCGCCGCATGCACGGTGCCGAGCAGGCCGTTCGGGTGCTCGGCGAATTGCTCGATCCTGCGGGGCATGAGGCCGACGACGTCGGCGAAATCGGTGTCGAGGAATTCCCCGATCAGTGCGTTCGTCCGCAGGCTCGCGAAGCTCGGGGCGCCTTGATTCGCGAGGAACAGTGTTGCCGTGAAGCTGCCGTCGGCGTTCGGCAGGGCGATCAGCATGTGCTCGCCGCGCGGCCAGATGTGCAAGGCCTCGCGTTCGAGCGCGTACCGACCCGACGCGAGCGCCGGTATCGCCAGCTCCTTGTAGCCGTGGTCGAGCTGCTCCTCGCGCACCGTGATCAAACCCTGCCCCCCGAGGCATTGCCGCATCTTCGAGCCGGCACCGTCGCAGGCGATGAGCGGATGCATCGGCACCTCGAGAAGCCGATCGCGGCGCAGGTCACGAATCGAGGCGAGTCCCTTGACGAAGTCGGCGCCCAGCAGCCGGTGTTCGAAGCGCAGGTCGATGCCGTGCGCGGCGGCGATCTCGACGAGGCGCAACCCCAGGTGGCTGCGGGAAATCGAATGGATGATTTCGTTCGGCCGGCTGCCGTACGCCTGCCAGGAGGTGCGCCCGTCGCGCTCGTGGACCAGGCGTGCGCGCATCGGCACCGTCGCAGCGCGCAGCGCATCCAGGACCCCCGCATGGCGCAGCGCGTGCAGGCCACGTTCGGCGAGGGCAAGATTGATCGACCGCCCGGACTCGGACGGGGCGCTGCGCGGATCGGGGCGCGATTCGTAGACGGTCACGCGGTATCCGCGGCGCTGCAATAGGATCGCGAGCAGCACGCCCGTGGGGCCGGCGCCCACGATCGCGACCGGGGTGTTTGCGTCGCTCACGCGGCGAGCGCGCCGGCTAGCGCCCGGGCCGCCCGGGCCGCATCGGCGAAGGAATTGTACGAGGGAACCGGCGCGAGCCGCAGCACGTCCGGCTCGCGCCAATCGGCGACGATGCCTTCGGCGGCAAGCCGTTCGAAACAATCGGTGCCGCCGCGCGCAATACGCAGGCTGAGTTGGCAACCATGCTGCTCCGGCGCGCGCGGCGTGATGATCTGCAGTCGGCCCGCAGGCGCAAGTCGCTCGATCGAATCGCGCAGGAAAGCGCTGAGCGCCAGCGACTTCGCCCGCAGCCGCCGCGGATCGGCACGGCGGAAGATGTCGAGGGACGCGAGCAGCGGGGCGGCGGACAGGACCGGCGGATTGCTCAACTGCCAGCCCTGCGCGCCGGCGATGGGCTGGAAATCCGGGCCCATCGCGAAACGAGTGGCCTTGTCGTGGCCCCACCAGCCGGCGAAGCGGGGGTGATCGATGTTGCGCGCATGGCGGTCGTGCACGAAGCAGCCGCCGATCGCACCGGGACCGCCGTTCAGATACTTGTAACCGCACCAGACGGCGAAGTCGACGTTCCAGTCGTGCAGCTCGAGCGGTGTGTTGCCGATGGCGTGCGCGAGG
>JABEVI010000218.1 GCA_013044085.1 Steroidobacteraceae bacterium | reverse complement strand
TCGTTGAAATGCCGATCGCCAGAACCCTGCCCAATGGACAGCAGATGAAAGGACGCATGGATTTGCTGCTGCAAACCGCAGAAGGGTGGGTTTTGTTCGATCACAAGGCGAGCGCCGCCGGCAGCGCACAGTGGGGTGCGCTCGCCACCAGTTACGGTGGTCAACTCGCCGCCTACGGCGAGGCCATCGCGCACGTCACCGGCAGGCCGGTGAAGGAGACCTGGCTGGTCCTGCCAACCGCCGGTGTGGGTCTGCGTGTCGTCGCGCTCGATCAGTGATGCTCTCTTTCGAAGCGGCGGCGCCGCCATCGGCCAGGCGGCTACCACATGCCGCCGAGCGCCACGGTGATCGCCTCGCCGTTCACGCCCCCGGCCGCGTCGCTGCACAGAAAGGCGATCACTTGCGCCACTTCGATCGGCTCCAGCACCCGCTTCTGCGGGTAGATGGCGGCGCGTTCGCTCCACACCTGCTCGACGCTGATCCCGCGCCGCCCTGCTTCGGTCTTCGCCGAACGCTCGGCCATTTCGGTTCGCACCCAGCCCGGCAGCACGGCGTTGGAGGTGACGCCGAACGGCCCGGCGTCCTGGGCGACCGCGCGTGCGAGGCCGATCACGCCGTGTTTGGAGGCGGTGTAGGCGCTGCCGGAGCGTTCCGCCTTTTCGCCGGCGGTCGAACTGGTGAAGACGAGTCGGCCGAAGCCGCGCTGGCACATGCCGCCCACCGTCAGGCGCGCGAGCTCGAACGGACCGTCGAGATTGATGCGCATCGTTTCGCGCCAGACCGCGGGATCCTGTTCCCACACGAGCCGTTCGTGGGCCGAGCCGATGCCGTGGTTGACGACCAGCAGGTCGATGGGTCCCAGACGCCGTTCGGTTTCGGCAATGGCGAGGGCGCAGCCTTCGGGGGTGCCAAGATCGGCGGCAACGAACTCGAGGCCAACGTCGGCCAGTTCGGTCGCGCTGCGCGAGACGATCATTACGCGCGCTCCGGCGCCCGAGAGCAGGAGAGCCACCTCGCGGCCGATGCCGCGACCGCCGCCCGTGACGAGCGCCACCCGGTTTTTCATTCGCCAGTCTCCATCAGTTCAGTGTGTGAGAACGCGCGAAATCCTCCCATGCCGGGCCTGCAGGCACAATCCATTTGCCCGATTCTGGCGCTGAGGCCCCTTGTGGGCCACGGTCCGGTTCGGGCAGGATGGCCGGCATGACTGCGGACCTTCCGATCGTCTGCATACCGGGGCTCGGCTGCTCGGCGCGACTCTACGCGGAGCAGATTCCGCAACTCTGGAGCGTCGGGCCGGTGACGATCGCCCAGCATCGAAACCACGACAGCATCGACGCGATCGCACGTTCCATCCTCGCGAGCGCGCCGGCGCGATTCGCGCTCATCGGTTTGTCGATGGGCGGGTACCTCAGTTTCGAGATCCTGCGCCAGGCGCCGGAGCGTGTGGTTCGGCTCGCCTTGCTCGACACGAGCGCGCGTCCGGATGCCCCAGAGCAGACCGAGAGCCGGCGTGCGCATATGCGGCTCGCCGAACAGGGCCGAATGGCACAGCTGTCGGAGACGTTGTTTGCGAGGCTCGTGCATCCGGCGCGGCGCCACGATGAGCCGTTGCGCGAGGTGTTCCGGCTGATGATGGAGGAGACCGGCGCGGCCGGTTTCATCCGGCAGCAGCGGGCGATCATCGCCCGCCCCGATTCGCGACCGAGCTTGGGCCACATCCGCTGCCCGACGCTGGTCGTGGTCGGCGATGCCGATGAGTTGACGCCGCCCGCGCTCGCCGCGGAAATGGCCGAAGGCATCGACGGGGCGCGCCTGCTGACGGTGCCGCAATGCGGGCACCTCTGCACCCTGGAGCGGCCCCGGCCCGTGACCGACGCCTTGATGGATCTACTGCGCGGATAGTATTCCGGGGATCGACTCATGGGAAACAGACTGCTCGTGGCCTGGGTACTGCTGGCGGCAACCGGCGTGTTCGTCAGTCGAACGGGTTGCGCCGCCGGTTCTGCGGTGCGCAAGGCCGATACGGCGTGGGCGGCGACGGCCGGTACGGGCAATGTCGATGCCTGGCTCGCCTTCTACGGTGCCGATCCGATCGTGCGCTTGCCGCACGCGCCGCTCCTGAGCGGGTTGGTACCGGTGCGCGATGCCGTGAGCCGTCTGCTCGCCTTGCCGCATCTCTCGCTGAGCTGGCACCCGCTCGACATCCAGATGGATCGCTCAGGCCGATTGGCCTATTCGATCGACGCCTACGTGGAGCGCTATGGCGATCCACACGGGGCGTTGGTAGCGCGGCGCGGCAGGCGCTTCGAGTTGTGGCGGCGCGAGCCGGGCGGCACCTGGAAGTGCATCGTCGATACCTGGGGTCTCGATGAGGTCGGCACATCGCCGCCTGCATCGCCGCCTGCATCGCCGCAGCCGGCGAGGCTGCGCTCGGACGGCAAATACGGCGCGAGGCCGCTTGAATATCCGCAGGCCATCAGGCGTTACTTCGCCGCGCACCTGCGGCACCCGAATTCCGTCCGCTATCGGCCGCTCAGCGTGCCCAGCAAGGGATACATGACCGAGATCAGCGGCACGTTCTTGATGCACAACACGCGTCGTTACGGCTGGATCGTGAATGCGACGATCGATGCCGAGAACGCCGGCGGGCATTACGTGGGCTTCAAGAGTTATGCGTTTCTGTTCCGTGGCGAGAAGATCGTCGACGCGCGCCTGCCCCTGCCCGGGGGCGAAATGCGTTAGAATCATCGGTTTATTCGACAGGTATCATGCCTAGTTCCACGCTCCCGAACGAGCCGGCCGCGCCGCGGCTGCGCGCTCTGCTGAACCATCTGCGTTTCGATCTGGATCCGATGGTGCCGATGCTGCTGGTCGCGGCGATCGTCGGCTTCGTCAGTTCCGTCGCCGTCGAGGCGTTTCGCGGGGCGATGTACACCATCATCGGCTTGTACAGCACCCACAAGCACCTGGTGGCGGCCGCCGCCGGCCTGCCGCCGTGGCTTCGCGTCACGATTCCACTGATCGCCGCGGTCTGCGGTGGACTGCTGATGTGGGCCGGACATAACTGGATCAGGCGACCGCGTGGCCCGGAGTACATGGAAGCGGTCCGGATCGGTGACGGACTGCTGCCCGTGGGCCCGAACCTGGTGCGCACCGCATCTTCCCTGGTGGCGGTGAGCGGCGGCATCACGATCGGGCGCGAAGGCACGATGATTCAGTTCGCCTCGCTGATCTCCTCGATCATTGGCCGCATCGGCCGCGCCGATCCGGCGCACCAACGTCTCATCGTCGCCTGCGGTGCCGCGGCCGGATTCGCCGGCGCCTATCACGCACCGATCGCCGGCACGCTGTTCGTCGCCGAGATCATCCTCGGCGGCCTGCAGTTGCGGGAAATCACCGCGGTACTGGTGGCCGCGGTGATCGGCGAGCTCACCACCCAGAGCTTGTTCGCGACCGGCCCTTTGTATCTGGCGCACATGGTGCCGCCGGTGACGTTCCTGGACTTGCTCTATGCCTCGCTGCTCGGCTTGGCGGCGGGCCTGTTCGGGCCGCTGTTCCTCACTTTGCTCGACGCCTCCCGGCGCAAGTATCAGTCGCTCATCGGATTTCTGCCGTTGCGCATGGGACTGGCGGGACTCGCGATCGGACTTTTGTCCCTGTTGCAGCCCGACGTGTGGGGCAACGGCTTCAGCGTCGTCCAGGCGCTGCTCGTCTCGCACTGGGCGCTGTCGACCTTGCTCGCGGTGTTCTTGCTGCGCCTGCTCGCGGTGACCGCGGCGAGCGCCGCCGGCATCCCGGGTGGTGTGCTGACGCCGACGCTCGCGCTCGGCGGGGCGATGGGCTTGATGGCCTCGCACCTGTTCCTTGCGCCGCACGCGAGCCATTCGCAGGCGCTGTGGACCCTGGTGGGCATGGGCAGTTTGCTCGCCGCGACCACGCACGCGCCGGCGATGTCGGCGATCATGGTGTTCGAGATCACCCGCAATTACAACGTCGTGATGGCCGCGATGCCGGCGTGCGTGATCGCATCCGTGGTCGGCAGCCTGTTGCGTCACCGTTCGGTGTACGCCGAAGCGCTCGGCCTGGCCGAAGGCGAGCACGGGGCGCTCGACGATGCCACCGGTGGGATATCGAAGAAGAAGCCGCCGGTGGACGGCGCGGCGCAGGGCGACGCCACCCGGACCTAAAAGAGCCGCGCCGATGTCACCGGCTCGGGTGCCAAGTGCGGCATTCGTGACGTCGTTCATGTTCCCCGAGTGTTCGCCGCGGTGCGCTTCTGTGGTTAAATTACTCGGCAGAGCGTGATCAGTCCTGCACAGAGAAGTCAACAATAATGCGAATCAGCCGCGACATGTCGACGTTGCTGACGGGTGTTTACGAGGCGGTCGCCGAACCTGAGGCTTGGCAGCCGCTGGTGACACGCATTGCCCGTGCACTCGGATCCCACAGCTGCCAGATCGGCATCTGGAGCTCGGTGGCGGGTCGCAGCGAGAAAATCGGCTGGACTGCAAATTACACGCCGTCGTTGCGGGCCGATTATGCGCAGCGACACTATCTGCGCGATCCCTGGCTGACCTGGGTGCGGCGTATCGTGCCCGGATCGCTGGTCACGGGCGACGTGACCACGATCGAGCCTAAATTCACAGAATCGGAAATTTACAACGAGTACTGCCGGCACCTGGGCATCTACTACGTCATCGGCGCCGGCATCGGCAAAATGCGCGACGGGGCGGTGGCCAATATCGGCGTGCATCGCGAGCGCTCGGCCGGCCCGCCGGGCGAGCGGCAGCAGCGGGGCCTTGCGATGTTGGTACCGCATCTGGCACAGGCGCTCAAGTTAAGGGAGGCGATCGGCGGCTTGCGCGTGCAACGCAGCGCACTGCTGCACGGATTGGAGTCCCTGAATCTCGGTTCGATCGTCCTCGATGCCGGCGGGCACGTGCTGTTCGCCGATCCGGCGGCGGAGTCGATCTTGCGCGCTCAATCACAGCTGTCCGTTCGCAATGGCCGCCTGCGCTTGCGCGACGTGAGCGAGGACCGCCAGTTGACGAGCCTGATCGAGGACGCCACGTTCGCGATGATCCGTGGCCGCTCCGGCGGCGCGCTCGGCGTGCGCATCATCCCCGAGCAACGGCTGTCGATCCGGGTCTGTCCATTGCCGCAGTCCGTGGCGGCGTTGCACGGGCCGCCGGCGGCCGCGATCGTCTTCCTGCGTCGCTCGCCCGTCGGTTCGACCGGCTTGCCCCGTTCCCTCGCACAGCTGTATGGCCTGACGCCGGCGGAGGCGCGTCTCGCCGAGGCGCTTGCGAATGGCCGCACCCTCGCCGAATATGCCGCCCTCATGGGCGTCTCGCTCAACACCGTCAAGACGCTGTGCAAGCGTTTATATGCGAAAACCGGCCATCACACCCGCGGCGCCTTCATTCGCGATGTGCTCGAGAATCCACTGGTTGGCGTCTTGAGCGGAGACGGACGCGCCGATTGACACGTGCGGCGGCACCGTTCCCGCGACGCTCAGCCGGCCACTGAGTCCGCCGCCGGCGTTCCCGGCCACGTCAGGTCGAGTTGCTTGGCCGCGCGCACATCGTCGAGCCGCCGCACCGGCAAACCGTGGGGCGCGTTCTTCACCCGTTCACGGTCGCCGACGATCTCCGTGAGAATCCTGCCGATCGCGGCGACGAAGGCGTCGAGCGTCGCCTTGCTCTCCGTCTCGGTCGGCTCGATCAGCAGGCACTCGGGCACCATCAGCGGAAAGTAGGTGGTCGGCGCGTGAAAGCCGAAATCCAGCAGCCGCTTGGCGACGTCCATCGCGCTCACCTCGTACTCGCGAGCCTGGCGCTTCAGGGTGATCAGGAATTCGTGGCTCGCGCGCCGATCCGGGTAGGCGGCATCGAGCCCCAGGGCCTTGAGTCGCGCGAACAGGTAATTCGCATTCAAGGTTGCGTGTTCGGCCACCCTACGCATGCCCTCGCCCCCCAGCATGCGGATGTACACGTAGGCCCGCAGCAGCACACCCGTATTGCCCATGAATGCGGACAGGTTGCCGATCGTTTGCGGCAGATCCCGCTCGTCGAGCCAGCGGTAGCGCCCGCCGTCCTTGCCGACGATGGGAACGGGCAAAAATGGCGCCAGCCGCTCGTTGACGCCGACCGCGCCGGCGCCGGGCCCGCCGCCGCCGTGTGGTGTCGAGAAGGTTTTGTGCAGGTTCATGTGGATCACGTCGAACCGCATGTCGCCCGGGCGCACCTTGCCGAGGATCGCGTTCAGGTTCGCGCCGTCGTAGTAGAGCAGGCCGCCGGCACCGTGGACGATGCGTTCGATTTCGACGATGTGGCGTTCGAACACGCCGAGCGTCGATGGGTTGGTCAGCATGATGCCGGCCGTGCGCGGCCCGACGGCGGCCCGCAAAGCGGCCAGATCGACATCGCCCGCGGCATCCACGGGAATCTCGCGTACCGTACAGCCGCACATCGTCGCGGTCGCCGGGTTGGTGCCGTGCGCGGCCTCGGGTACGACGATCTCGACCCGCGCGTGATCGCCGCGGGCCTCGTGATAGGCGCGGATCATCGAAACGCCCGCGAATTCGCCCTGTGCGCCGGCCATCGGATTCAGGCACACCCCGGTCATGCCGGTCACGCTCTTCAGGATTTCCTGCAGTTCGTACAAACAGGCGAGCAACCCTTGACCATGCGAGGCGGGGGCGAGCGGATGCCGGGAGAGAAACTCGGGCAGCATTGCGTACTGATTGCACGCCTTCGGGTTGTATTTCATCGTGCAGGAGCCGAGCGGATAGAAATGCGTGTCGATGCTGAAGTTGCGCTGCGAGAGCCGGGTGTAGTGACGAACCACGTCCAGTTCGCTCGCAGCCGGCAGCATCGCCGGCTGTTTGCGCCGAAATCGCTGCGGCAGATCCGCGAGAGCCGCCGGTTCGGCCTGCGGCCACTGATCGGTCGCGCCGCGGCCCGGGACGCTGCATTCGAAAATCGTCGGTTCACGGCTTTGCATGGCGATCCCTCACAAGACGTCCGAGCGCCGTTTGGTAGCGCCCGATGTCGGCGCTCGTCTTGGTTTCCGTCGCGCAGACGAGCAGCGCGGGGCCAAGTTCCGGATAGTCGTCGGCGAGGTCGAAGCCGCCGAGAATCCCCTCGCGCACGAGCGCCTCGAGCAGCGGCGCGACCGGGCGGTCGAGGCGCAGCACCGCCTCGTGAAAGAACGGTCCTGGGAACGCCGCGCGCACGCCGGGCAGGCGCGTGAGCGCGTTCAGCAGTTCGCCGGTGCGTGCGTGCGACGCGGCCGCGGTGCGTGCGAGGCCTTCGGCGCCCATGAGCGACAGGTAGATCGTGGCCGCGGTCACCAGCAAACCCTGATTGGTGCAGATGTTCGAGGTCGCCTTGGCGCGGCGGATGTGCTGCTCGCGGGCCTGCAGCGTCAGCGTATAGCCCTCGTGGCCGCCGGCATCGAGCGTGCGGCCGACGATGCGGCCGGGCATGCTGCGCACGAATTCCCGGCGCGTCGTCATGAAGCCGAAGTACGGTCCGCCCGCGGACAGCGGCACGCCGAGCGGCTGGCCTTCGCCGACGACGATGTCGGCGCCGCGCTCGCCCCAGACGCCGGGGGGCGCAAGCAGTCCGAGCGAGGTGGGATTGACGACCGCGATCACGAGCATGCCATGCGCGTGCGCCCAGTCGGTCAAGGTGTCCACTTCTTCGAGCCGGCCGAAGAAATTCGGCTGTTGTATGACGAGTGCCGTGGGGTCGGCGCCGGCATGCGCATCGAGGGCGTCGGTGGCGAGGATGCCGCCGTGCGCATCGTACGGCAAGGCCTCGAAGCTCAGTCCCTGGCGAGTGGTGATAGCGTGTGCGGTCCGGCGATAGCGCGGATTCACGGTCGCCGGCATGAGCAAGCGCCGGCTCGAGGACTTGCGGTTCGCACGCACGGCCATCAGGCAGGCCTCGGCGAGGGCCGAGGCGCCATCGTAGAGCGAGGCGTTGGCGACCTCCATGCCGGTCAGCGATGCGATCATCGTCTGATACTCGTAGAGCAGCTGCAGCGTTCCCTGGCTCGCCTCGGCCTGATACGGGGTATACGAGGTGTAGAACTCGCCGCGCGTCGCCACCGCCCACACCGCGGCCGGAATGTGATGTTCGTAGGCGCCGGCGCCGATGAAGCCGAGCGTCGTTCCGTCGGCGGCCGCGCGCTCGCGCATCAAGCGCCCAATTTGCATTTCGTTGAGCGCCTCCGGCATGCCCGCGGGCGCTCCGGCTCGCAGGTCCGGCGGTATCTCGTCGAACAAGGCCTCGACATCGGCGGCGCCGATGACGTCGAGCATCTCGCGAACCTCGGCCGGCGTATGGGGAATGAAGGCCATCAGCCGCCCTCCGTGTCGAGCAGCGTCTGGTACTCGGCGGCCGACAGCACCGCTGCGGCCGCCGCGCCCGGCGCGAGGCGCACGCGCAGCATCCAGCCCGCGTGATACGGATCCTGGTTGATGGTCTCCGGTGTCTGCTCGAGGGCGGTATTGCGCGCGATGACTTCGCCGCTTACGGGCGCGTAGACGTCGGAGGCCGACTTCACCGACTCGACCACCGCGCAGGCCTCGCCGGCCTCGAGTACGCGTCCGATCTCGGGCAGTTCGACGAACACGAGATCACCGAGCGCATGTTGCGCGTGGTCGGTGATTCCCATCTCGACGACCCCATCCGGCAGTCTGCGTATCCATTCATGGGCTGCGGTGTACTCGAGTTGTGAAGGAACGCTGGTCATGGCTGGGAGTCTCCGGGTTGAGAAAGGGTCAGCAGCGGCTTGCCGTGACGGACGAACGGCGGCTTGACCACGCGCGCGCGCAGCGCCCGGCCGCGCACCTCGACCTCGACGTGCTCGCCGGTGCCCGCCGGCACGCGTGCGAACGCGATCGAGCGCTCGAGCGTCGGCGAGAAACCGCCGCTCGTGATCTCCCCCTCGCCGACACCGGCTGCGATGACGGCCTGGTGTCTGCGCAACACGCCACGGTCCTCGAGCAGCAGCCCGACCAGTTTACGCGCGGCAGCTTGCCGCTGGATCGCCTCGAGCGCCTCCCGGCCCATGAACCGTCTTGCCTGCGGCTGCATCGCCACGGTCCAGCCGAGGCCGGACTCGAAGGGGTG
>JABEVI010000217.1 GCA_013044085.1 Steroidobacteraceae bacterium | reverse complement strand
TGGGCACCGCGCCAGACATTGCAAAGAAATCCCAGGTCATTGGCGTTGCCGATGCGGGCGCCGCGGCTGCAACGCACGCGACCAACGTCGCAGAGACCAGGCCGGATATTCTCATATTCATGTTCATTTCCAGTATGTTTAAACACATAACACAAAAGAGTCCGTGCCAACCCGCACAGAAACCCCGGGCGGCTCAACACCCGAAACCGGCATTGGCTCGTCCTACGGCAGCCATGGTCCCAAAGCGTCACTACATAATCCGTTCGGTATCGTACGTAAGGACGTTTAAGGCGGTTTTCGATGAGGCGTGACGGTTTAGCGCTTTCGGTAATTATTGAGTCATGCATAAGCGGGATACCGCTTCAGAACGGATCAATCTGACTTCAGAAGGTCTGCACGAGGATGGTGCTCCGCCGCATGGATCTCAGGTTGCTGCGTGCACGATAGGCGACATCGCGGAGAGCAATAGCAAGGTAGTTAGATATGAGGAACTCAACGATCTGCGGACTCTCGATCGCCTCGTGGCACCATCAGAATTAGAAGCGCCGGTCGCTCAGGCCGGCAATCACGGAAAAGTGCCTGACCGTTCGGAACCCAGATTCTTGCGCGACAAAGTGTCTCGGACAGACCCGATTCGTCGATGAAGATGATTACTCGGCCTCGTCACGCAGCGATTTTTGTACAGGCCACTTCTGTGGTAGAGGCCGTCTAAATACGCGTCATCGCCAATATGCCGCGCATTGAGAACGCCGCTGACGTGGCCGTCGGCAGGCACGCTTAGAACGATGGCCATGACAAAGCCAATGTTCCTGTGGGGCGCGAATTCGCCAAGCATGGTGTGAGCCACCGTATACGGGCAGTCTCGTGCTGAGATGCGTGACGTGCTTCTCCTCGCGGTGCAATTGATCGTCACCTTGACCAGACTCGCGCGTCCCGGCGGCGCGCCACGCCCCTGACCACACGGATCGATTTGTGCGCGGATTGACGACGTTGCTCGTGCATCCCAGACGAGCTGCGAAGATCGCCGCGATTCTCAAGCCGGCGACGCGGTTATGATTCCACAAGGCGTTGGTCGGTCGAAAGTAGCGGCGCCTGTTCTCCCTTGCCGGAACGCGGCGCAGGCGCGGAACGAAAGCTCCACCCGAGGAGGTCGCCTCGGCCATCCTCGCGATGAAGTTTCGGAACCCCCGATTCGGCAATCAAAGCATTGCCGTGCCCCATGTCCCGATGTCGAACCCATTCGTGGAACGGATGATCGGGACTATTCGGCGCGAATATCTGGACCACACGTTTCTCGGGAATTCAATTGATCTTCAGCGGAAGCTCGACCAATTCCAAACCCATTACAACAGAGTTCGCATCCACCGCTCCCTCAACGGCACCACGGCTGCGAATCGCACCGGAAACGCCTCATCTGCGAAAGCGAACCTGGTTCACCATGCGCGGGAGCGACGTTGCAACAGACTAATCGAAACTCCCGTCGCCGCGTGATGGGAAACGCGCACCCCACAAAGGCGTCGAGGCGGCTCACTGCTGCCTTTTTTTTGCGCGAATTGGTCGAGCCGATTCACTCAGGCAACCGGCAGTGGCACGCGCTAAAGCAGGCGGCGATGGACGAGCTCGCGTACCGAGGCTGACATCCAGACTACATCGCGATCCGCCACCAGGGTGATTTCGGTGAACCCGTGGCCGGCGCGGCGCTGGTCGTCGTGGCGGCCGGTCAACTCGGTCGTACCCGACCCATTGACAATATCGAAGTCCGATCAAGTAACGCGGATCGGGGCCGACAAAAGGGGTGGGAAGCCCGCGGACGTACCGTCGGGCGGCGGGGAATTCGAGCCGATGCTGGAAATGGGGCTCCTGATCTCAACCGCGTTGGTCCTTGCGGGATGGGCCTATTACCGGCGTACCTCGGCCTTTGCGACCCCGCGCCCACAATCAACCGCTCAACCGCAGGCACCCGTATCGACGGCCGCGCTGAGGCCGCCGCCGCTCGACCTCGCACACATCGAAACGGCCAACAACAGGGCGGCCGAACGCCTGTGGCGGCTCGCTTACTATTTGAGAAGCCCGAGCCGTGACTCGGTCCGTGCTGATCAACTCGTGCACGACAATGTCGTCGCGATTCTGCAAGTCGACGATCTGAATCATGCTTTCTTTCCGCGGCGACCGACCTTGATGCCGCAGTTGATGCAGGCGCTCAACGATCCCCAATCGGCCTCGGAGAAGCTGTCGCGCATCATTGCGCACGATCCGGTGCTCGCCGCCGACGTGCTGCGGATGTCCAATTCGAGCCTGT
This sequence comes from Steroidobacteraceae bacterium, assembly GCA_013044085.1. Lineage (GTDB taxonomy): Bacteria > Pseudomonadota > Gammaproteobacteria > Steroidobacterales > Steroidobacteraceae > Bog-1198. The sequence continues at coordinate 1,255 of JABEVI010000217.1, read as the reverse complement.
ACCGGACCTCGCCCGCGCCGATCGAATCGATCCAGCGGGCGATCACGGTCTGTGGTACGGATGCGCTGCGCGCAATCCTCGCCAAGGCGATGCTGCGGCCGGTCTTTCGCGCGACCAGCCGCAACTTTCCGCGATTGCCCCGATTGTTGTGGAGCCGGACGGAACTTGCGACCCGCGCCGCCGAACTCTATGCGATCGAACACCTGCCTGCGGAACAATTCGAAAGCCCATTGGTAATCCTTCTGAATGCGCTCGGGCCTTTGGTGGTGTACAGCGCTTTGCTCAATGTGTACTCCCGCAATCCGCTCTTTACGCCGAATACCGCCCTGTGCGTGGCGCTCACCGATGAACTCGCTCCGTCGATTGCACAACGTATCGCCCTCGACTGGCAGCTCTCGCCGCGGCTTGTGGCGGCGCTCAGGAAGCACGTCGATGAAGCCTTGACGGGCGCACTGCTGGTTGGGGAGTTGCTCGGGACCCTGGCATTCCTCGAATCGCAGACGGTGATTACCGCGGATGAACGGCTCGCATTGCTCGATGAGGCGGGAGTGCCGGGTAAACTGACCGCGCCGATTCTCGCAGGTTTGCGCAAGCGCAGATAGCGCGCCTATTGGGCGTGGCATTGTTCCGGCAGCGCCTTGCGCAGGGGCTCCGGCAATTTCTTCGGCGCCGCACTTGCCGACTTAGCTCTCAGCGCCGACGTTGCGCGCATGCTCATCATTCGAAATCCTGGTCAGGGCGAAGTGCACGATGGCCCGGCTCCGCTTCAAGTCTTCGTTGCTCTTGACGTATCCCGTCCGCGTAAAACCGTCCATAGCGAATCTCGCCCTGCGCAGTCAGCGACAGCCGCTGCGTCGCCACCGCCGGGCGGCTGATGTAGCGGCACAACCGCTCGAGCTTGCCGCGCTCCTCGGCCTCCGTCGCTACGCGGCGTCGTCGAACTCACTTGTTTGTCTGTGGGTAGCAGTGGTGTCCCAACGTTGAACGGGACGGCGCGTTTAAGTGGTTGAACCTGATACAGAAAACGCTCTATTTTCTTAGGTCATCGTGGAAACGTGTGGGTGGAAGTTGATCAATTTTCGTTCAAATCTGCGGCAGCATAGAGGTCAGCACCTTCAGCCGGAGGTATTCCTCGTCCCGCAGGCCGTAGGTACGACGCTGCATGACTCGTATCTTGTTGTTGAGACTCTCGACGAAGCCAAGCGCGACCTTGTTCTCGGGCTGGCAGTAGGCGGCGATACCAACCCAGTGCCGC
>JABEVI010000216.1 GCA_013044085.1 Steroidobacteraceae bacterium | reverse complement strand
TGCTTCACCGGCCGAATTAATCGCCGCCGGCCGTGCCACGGTCGATGGCGGCGAGGATCTCGTCGATCAGGTCGGGACCGCGATAAGCGAACCCGGTATAAACCTGGATGAGGTTGGCGCCGGCCGCGAGCGTCTGGAGCGCCGTTGCGGCGTCAAATATGCCGCCGACCCCGATGATCGGGAAATCCCGCGGCAAAAGCGCGCGTAAACGGCGGATTACCGTCAGCGACAGTTCATGCAAGGGCGCTCCGCTCAGGCCACCCGTGGTCCCCGGGGGAAGCGAGGTGACGAACCGTTCGAGTCGGTTCGATGTGTTGGTCGCGATCACGCCGTCGACAGACAGGGCCGGCAGTTGTGCGGCGAGCGCCTCGACCCCGGACTCATTCAGATCGGGGGCGATCTTGACGAAGATCGGCACCCGTTTGCCGTGACGCTGTGCGAGAACGGCGCGCTCGTCCACGAGCGGGGTCAGGATCCTTCCCAGAGCCTCGCGCGCCTGGAGTTCCCGCAGGCGGGCGGTATTGGGTGAGGATACGTTCACCGCAATGTAATCGGCGTACTCATAGAGCCTGCGGAAGACATGCAGATAGTCCTCGCCGGCCCGCTCGATCGGGGTGTCGAAGTTCTTGCCGATGCTGATGCCCACGACCCCCGGATAGGTGCTGCGTGCGAGGCATGCCGCGACATGCTCGGCACCCTTGTTGTTGAACCCCATTCGGTTGACCAGGGCCCGCGATTCGCGCAGCCGGAACATGCGCGGACGCGGGTTCCCCGGTTGCGGCCGCGGCGTCACCGTGCCGATTTCGACGTGGCTGAATCCGAGCGCGCCGAGCGCGTCCAGATAATCGGCATTCTTGTCGAAACCCGCGGCAAGGCCGAGCGGATGCGCAAATTCGACACCCGCACAGCTTAGCGCGAGCTTCCGGGTCGGCTCGCGATCGGCCCACAGGGGGCGCAGCAACCGAAGACCCCGCAAGCCGATTGCGTGTGCCGCTTCCGGGGCAAGACGCCTCAGGATCGGCAGAGTCGCCGACACGAGCCTGGAAATTGGCGGCCGTTTCAAGCGTGCGGCTCAGGCGCGCCTGCGCCGCACAGGATGCGCGCTTGCGGCACGGGTCGCGGGCTCGAGTCCGAGCGCGGTCGCTAGATATCCGCCGGTGATCGACGAGCCATTCGCGGCGACCTGTTCCGGCGTGCCGGTTGCCACGATGTTGCCGCCACCGTCACCGCCCTCCGGACCGAGATCGACGATCCAGTCCGCGGTCTTGATCACGTCGAGATTGTGTTCTATGACGAGCACGGTGTTGCCCTCGTCGCGCAGTCTGCGAAGCACCGTGAGCAACAGCGCGATATCGGCAAAATGCAGTCCCGTCGTCGGTTCATCGAGGATGTAGAGCGTGCGGCCCGTCGCCCGCTTCGACAGTTCACGCGCGAGCTTGACGCGCTGGGCCTCGCCGCCGGAGAGCGTCGTTGCGCTTTGCCCGAGGCGCACGTAGGACAGGCCGACGTCGAGCATCGTTTGCAGCTTCGAGTGCACCGCGGGAATCGCCGCGAAGAACGGCAATGCCTCCTCGATCGTCATATCGAGGACTTCCTGGATGTTCCTGCCCTTGAAGCGGATCTCCAGCGTCTCGCGGTTGTAGCGCTTGCCGCGGCACACGTCGCAGGGTACGTAGACATCGGCAAGAAAATGCATTTCCACCTTGATCACGCCGTCGCCCTGGCACGCTTCGCAACGACCGCCCTTGACGTTGAAGCTGAACCGGCCCGACTCGTAGCCGCGCGAGCGCGCCTCAGGCAGGGCCGCAAAAATCTCGCGGATCGGTGCAAATAATCCCGTGTAGGTGGCCGGATTCGAGCGCGGCGTCCTCCCTATCGGGCTCTGGTCTATCTCGATCACCCGGTCGATGTGCTCGAGTCCCTCGATCCGGTCGAAATGCGCGGTACCGGCGGCGGCGTGGTTCAGTTGGGTCGCCACCGCGCGAAACAGCGTGTCGTTGATCAGGGTGGATTTTCCCGATCCCGAGACTCCGGTGACGCAGGTGAGCAGACCAAGCGGAAATTCCACGGAAAGGTTCTTTAGATTGTTCGCCGTCGCGCCCACGACGCGTAATGACCGTCCCGGCTCCGGCGCCCGCCGATTCGGTGGTATCTCGATGCGCAAGGCGCCGCTCAGATACTGTCCGGTGATCGAGCGTGGATTCGCGGCCACTTCTTCGGCGCTGCCCTGTGCGACGATGTATCCGCCGTGTACACCGGCGCCCGGACCGAGATCGACGACGTGATCGGCCTGGCGAATCGCGTCCTCGTCATGCTCAACGACGATCACCGTATTGCCGAGATCCCGCAGGTCGATCAAGGTGTCGAGCAGTCGCTGGTTGTCGCGTTGGTGCAGGCCGATCGACGGTTCGTCGAGGATGTACATGACGCCGACGAGTCCCGAGCCGATCTGACTTGCGAGACGGATTCTTTGTGCCTCACCGCCCGACAGCGTGTCGGCGCCGCGGTCGAGGGTCAGATAGCCGAGGCCGACGTTCGCGAGAAATCCCAGGCGATCGCCGATTTCCTTGATGATTTTGACCGCGATTTCGCCGCGCCAGCCGGTGAGCTCGAGACTCGCGAAGAATCGTCGCGCGGCATCGACCGACATCGACGCGACCTGGGGTGCATTCCGGCCCGACAGGTGGACGTTGCGAGCCGCCCGGTTCAAGCGGGTGCCGCCGCAGTCCGGGCACGCGCGGGAAGAGCGGTATTTCGCCAGCTCCTCGCGCACCGTGCTGGATTCGCTTTCCTCGTAGCGGCGTTGCAAATTGCGCACGATGCCCTCGAACGCGTGGCGGCGCCGGAGCGTTCCACCCTTGCCATCCAGGTATTTGAACTCGATTTGTACATCACCGCTGCCGAACAGGACGAGCTCGCGCGCCTGCGCCGGCAGCGCATCGAAGGGTGCCTCGACGTCGAATTTCGCATGACGCGCGAGCGACAGGATGAGCTGGAAGTAGTAGGCGTTGCGCCGATCCCAGCCGCGCACCGCACCGCCCGCGAGCGAGAGGTGCGGATTGGCGACGATTTTGGCCGGGTCGAAGAAATCCTGGCTGCCGAGTCCGTCGCAGGTCGGACAGGCGCCCAGGGGGCTGTTGAAGGAGAACAATCGCGGTTCGAGTTCGGTCAGCGAGTAGTTGCACAGCGGGCATGCGAACTTGTCGGAGAAGACGAGTTCCGTGCGCGCGGGATCCTCGGCGAAAGCCACTCTCGCGACCCCCTGGCCGATGCGCAGAGCGGTCTCGAAAGACTCCGCCAGGCGTTGCGCCAGCCCGGGGCGGACCTTGAAGCGGTCGACGATCGCCTCGACGGTGTGTTTGCGCTTCACATCCAACCGGGGCAGCTGATCGAGCTCGACGATCGCCCCGTCGATGCGCGCCCTCACGAATCCGGCCGCCTGCAGTTCCTCGATCAGACCGGCATGTTCGCCTTTGCGCGATGCGATCGCCGGGGCGAGCAGCATCATCGAGGTTCCTTCGGGATGCGCCAGCACCGCGTCGACCATCTGACTGACTGTCTGGGCTTGAAGATCGATGCCGTGATCCGGACAGCGTGGGGTGCCGGCCCGTGCGAACAGCAGCCGCATGTAGTCGTAGATTTCAGTGACGGTACCGACCGTCGAGCGCGGATTGTGCGAGGTCGATTTCTGTTCGATCGAGATCGCCGGAGACAGGCCGTCGATCGCGTCGACGTCGGGCTTCTCCATCATCGAGAGAAACTGCCGGGCGTAGGTCGACAGCGACTCGACATAGCGCCTTTGGCCTTCCGCGTAGATCGTGTCGAACGCCAGCGAGGACTTGCCGGAACCCGACAGGCCCGTCAGGACGATCAACCGGTCGCGTGGCAGGTCGAGGTCGATGTTCTTGAGGTTGTGGGTCCGGGCCCCCCGGATGCGGATGCTGTGCATGGGACCGCACATGATACTGCGAGGAGGTGCTTGGGCGCTAACCCCTGTCGCTCGAGCGCCTCGGGGACGCGCGGGGCCGTGTACAATCCTTGAGGGTAGCGTCAATTCAAGCGGAGTTCGTCATGGCACGTGGAGTCAACAAGGTTATTTTGGTCGGCAATCTTGGCGCGGACCCCGAGACTCGCTCGATGCCGAGCGGGATGACGGTGACCAACGTGCGGATAGCGACCAGCGAGTCGTGGAAGGACAAGGCATCCGGGGCCCAGCAGGAGCGGACCGAATGGCATCATGTCGCGTTCTTCGGGCGCTTGGGGGAGATCGCCGCCGAATATTTGCGCAAAGGTTCCCAGGTGTTCATCGAGGGGCGCCTGCGAACACGCAAGTGGCAGGACAAGCAGGGAGCCGACCGCTATACGACCGAAATCATCGCCGATAACATGCAGATGCTCGGTGGTCGCGGCGGGATGAGCGGTGGTGCGGGTGAACGGGCGCCAGGTTCGGCGCCGCCACGCGAAGATTTCGATCAGTCGGCGCCTCCCGCACAGGCCGGCGGCAAAGAGGATTTCGACGACGATATCCCGTTCTGAGGGACGAACCGGGCATCAATCGTCTGCGAGGTCCTCGCCCGGGAACAGGGCGTCGCTGAACCCGAACTGTCGCAGGTCGCGAATACGCCGCGGATAGAGGATGCCATCGAGATGGTCCGTTTCGTGTTGCACGACGCGTGCATGAAAACCGCTCACCGTGCGGTCGAGGGGCCGGCCTTCGGCATCGACGCCGGTGTAGCGTAGCGTGCGATAACGGGGCACCAAACCCCGCATCCCGGGCACGGAGAGGCAGCCTTCCCAGCCATCCTCCAGGTCCTCGCCGAGCGGTGTCAGCACTGGGTTGATCAGGACGGTCCGCGGGACCGCCTCGGCATCCGGATAGCGCGGATTATGGTCGACCTCGAAGATGACGACGCGTAGGCCGACGCCGATTTGCGGCGCAGCAAGACCGGCACCATCCAGGTGGCGCATCGTGTCCCACATGTCGGTCAGCAAGGCCTCGAATTCCGCGGTGCCGAGGTTGGCGACCGGTGCCGCGACCGCGAGAAGCCTCGGGTCGCCCATCTTGAGAACTTCGCGAATTGCCATGGTTGCGAGTATCTTATCGGCCTTTTCGACGCGAGCCTATGCCCGGACTCTTATACATCAAGACCTTTGGCTGCCAAATGAATGAGTACGATTCCGACAAGATGCGGGACGTGCTGCGGGCGGCCGATGGCATGACGGTTACCGAGGACCCGGAGGCTGCCGACGTGCTCTTGGTCAATACCTGTTCGGTGCGCGAAAAGGCTCAGGAAAAGGTCTTTTCCTTGCTCGGCGAGTGGCGACTGCTCAAACAGCGCCGTCCGCAGCTGGTCATCGGTGTCGGTGGTTGTGTCGCGAGCCAGGAGGGAGAGGGCATCACGGCGCGGGCGCCGTTCGTGGATCTCGTGTTCGGCCCGCAGACCTTGCATCGGCTGCCGGAGATGATCCGAGGCCTGAAGCGCACCGGTCGACCGCAAATCGACGTCAGCTTTCCCGAGATCGAGAAATTCGACCGACTGCCGGACGCGCAGGCGGCAGGCGCGACGGCGTTCGTGTCGATCATGGAGGGTTGCAGCAAGTATTGTAGTTTCTGCGTCGTGCCCTACACGCGTGGCGATGAAGTTAGCCGCCCGTTTGAACAGGTGATCGCCGAGATCTCGCAATTGGCGTCCCAGGGCGTACGTGAGGTGACGCTGCTCGGCCAGAATGTCAATGCGTACGCGGGTTCGATGCGGGACGGTGCGAGCGCGGACCTGGCGACCCTGATCCATTATGTCGCGGCGATCATCCCCATCGAGCGCATCCGCTTCACGACCTCGCATCCGCTGGATTTCAACGACAGTCTGATCGAAGCTTACGCGAATGTTCCAAAACTCAATAATTTCATGCACTTGCCTGTTCAGAGCGGCTCGGACAGAATTCTGGCGGCGATGAAGCGCGGGCACACCGTGCTCGAATACAAGCAGAAGTTGCGCAAGTTACGCGCTGTCCGACCCGACATCTGCATCTCGACTGACATCATCGTCGGTTTTCCCGGTGAAACCGAGGATGATTTCGAAGCGACGATGAATCTCGTGGCCGAGTGCGGCTTCGACCAGTCCTTCAGCTTCATCTACAGCCGTCGACCGGGAACCCCCGCCGCGACTCTCCCCGATGAAGTCCCGCATGAGGTCAAACAGCAGCGTCTAGTTGTCTTGCAGCAGCGATTGAATGCGCAGGCGCGGGCGATTTCGCAGCAGATGGTCGGCAGCCGGCAGCGTGTCTTGGTGCAGCGGCATTCGAAGCGCGACCCACGGCAGCTCGCCGGCCGCACCGACAATAACCGGTGGGTGAATTTCGATCCACCGGCATCCGCAGCGAAGAGCCTCATCGATTGTTTCGTCGACGTCGAAATCACCGAGGCAATGCCGAATTCGCTGCGCGGCCGGCTCATCGACGAGCCCTCGCCGTGAGTTCCCTCCCGGCGGCGCGCGACATGCTCATCGAACCTGCGGACAACGCCCGTCTGGTCGATCTGTGCGGTCCGCTGGACGCGCATTTGCGGCTGATCGAGGAGCGCCTGGGCACCGAGATCCGCCGGCGTGGCAACCGCTTCCAGCTCATCGGCGGTGAGGCGGCCACGCTCAGGACCGAAACGGCGCTGCGTCAGCTCTACGAACGGGCGCTGCGTGAGCCGATCAATCCGCAGCGCGTCCACCTGGTGCTGCAGGAACTCGATATGGAGCCGGTCCCGGCGGGCGATGAGCTGAAAGTGCGCACCGCACGCGGAATGGTGCGCGCACGCGGCCGCAATCAGCTCGACTATCTTCATAACGTGCGCACGCACGACCTGACTTTCGGCATCGGCCCTGCGGGAACCGGCAAGACTTATTTGGCGGTCGCCTGCGCGGTGGAGGCATTGCAGGAGGAACGGGTGCGTCGGATCGTGCTCGTTCGTCCGGCGGTCGAGGCCGGCGAGCGGCTCGGGTTCCTGCCGGGCGACTTGACGCAGAAGGTCGATCCGTACCTTCGACCGATGTATGACGCATTGTACGAAATGATGGGATTCGAGCGGGTCGCGAAGCTGATCGAGCGCAATGTGATCGAGGTCGCGCCGCTTGCCTTCATGCGTGGCCGTTCGTTGAACGATTCCTTCGTGATCCTCGACGAGGCGCAGAACACCACGAACGAACAGATGAAGATGTTTTTGACGCGCATCGGCTTTGGATCGAAGGCGGTCGTGACCGGTGACATCACGCAGACCGATCTGCCGAGCGCGAAACAGTCCGGGCTGCGTACCGTGATCGACATTCTGCGGGGTGTGCGGGGTATCGCGTTCACGATGTTCAGTTCGCGGGATGTGGTGCGTCACCCCTTGGTGCAGCGCATCGTGCAGGCCTATGAGTCGAGCGCTACGGAACCGCCACCCGCGATCGGCTGAACCGCGGCTGGATGTCTCCGTGAGCTACGCGGCACGTCGGCCCTGGGTTCCGAGGCCTGCGGATTTCATCCGTTGGGCGCTGGCTGCGGTCGATTCATCGGCTATACCGCAGAGTCTGTCGGTACGGGTCGTGGGCCTGGCGACGAGTCGGAACCTGAATCAGCGCTACCGGCACAAGCCGAAGGCGACCAACGTGTTGTCCTTTACCGGCGCCGGGTGCACCCCGGACGGCCGGCGGCATCTCGGCGAACTGGTGATTTGCGCGCCGGTGGTTGCTCGCGAGGCGCCTGCCGGCGGTGTGGCGTTGCGGGCGCATTGGGCGCACATGACCGTTCACGGCGTACTGCACCTGCGCGGTTTCGACCATGAGCGTGATGAGGAGGCGCGCGTCATGCAGGCGAAGGAGGTTCAACTCCTTGATCGGCTTGGTTTTCCCAACCCGTACGCCTGATCGAGTATCCTAGGAGCCGATGTCCGAGCTATCACACGGCGGTACGGGCCGCTGGCTGAAAAGAATCACCAAGTCGATGACCGGCGAACCGCGCGATCTCGCCGCTTTGACCGACGAGCTGCGCGAAGACAGCGAACGCGGGCTGTTCGACAGTGACGCCCTGGCGATGATCGAGGGCGTCCTCGCCGTCGCCGAGATGCAGGTGCGCGACATCATGGTGCCGCGCTCGCAGATCGTGTGCGTCGAACACGATGAATCGCCCGAGCGCATCGTTGCCCAGGTCGTCGAGTCCGGGCACTCCCGCTTCCCGGTGATCGGCGAGGACCGCGACGAGATCGTCGGAATCCTCCTCGCGAAGGATCTGCTGCGCCTGCAGATCGCCGGCGCCGAGGAGTTCGCGATACGCGAATACATGCGAGCCGCGGTTTTCGTGCCGGAGAGCAAGCGCTTGAATGTGCTGCTGAAGGAGTTCCGCCGCAGCCACAACCACATTGCGATCGTCGTCGACGAATACGGCGGAGTCTGCGGCCTCGTCACGATCGAGGATGTGATCGAGCAGATCGTCGGTGAGATCGACGATGAGCACGATGTCGAGGACGACCAGACGATCCGCAAGGAAGGGCCCAGGGAGTTCTCGGTGCGGGCCTTGACGCCGATCGGCGTCTTCAACCGGTACTTCGGAACGCACTTTTCCGACAAGGATTTCGACACCCTCAGCGGGCTGTTGATGCAGGAGTTCGGTCGGCTGCCACGACGAGGCGAGGCGATTCAGGTCGGCGGACTGGAATTTCGCATCATGCGCGCCGACCGGCGCCGGATCGATCTGGTGCGCGTGATGACGGTGGCCGACTATGAGCCGCCAGAGGACGATGAAGCCGGGGTCTGAAGGCTCCGGTCGCGCATCGCGGCCTGCCGTCATCTCGGGTATTCTGCCCAACCATCATGCAAGAACGATACGAGCCGGCCGTCGTAGAGGCCGAAGCCCAAGCATACTGGCGCGATAGCCGCTGTTTTTCCCCATCCGAGGCTCCGGCCCGGGAAAAATACTACTGCCTGTCGATGTTTCCCTATCCGAGCGGTCGTTGCCATATGGGCCACGTCCGCAACTACACGATCGGCGACGTCCTGGCGCGCTTCATGCGCATGAACGGCAAGAACGTGCTGCAGCCGATGGGCTGGGATGCCTTCGGACTGCCGGCGGAGAACGCGGCGATCGCCAACGGCGTACCTCCCGCGAAATGGACCTACGAGAACATCGCGTACATGCGCAAGCAGCTCCAATCGCTGGGGCTTGCCATCGATTGGAGTCGCGAGATCGCGACCTGTCGGCCGGAATACTATCGCTGGAACCAGTGGTTGTTCCTGCGCATGCTCGAGGCGGGCATCGCCTATCGCAAGACCGGGGTCGTGAACTGGGATCCGGTCGATCAGACGGTGCTCGCGAATGAACAGGTGATCGACGGGCGCGGCTGGCGTACCGGTGCCCTCGTCGAGAAACGCGAGATCCCGATGTACTACCTGGGGATCACACGGTACGCACCCGCGTTGCTCGACGCATTGGAAGGCATGCGCGGCTGGCCGGAACGCGTGCGCACGATGCAGGCGAACTGGATCGGCAGGAGCGAGGGCCTGAATCTTGGCTTCCCGTACGCCTTCGACGGCATGAGCGGCGTTTTGCGCGCATTCACGACGCGGCCGGATACCATCATGGGCGTGACATTCTGCGCGGTCGCCGCGGAACATCCGCTCGCCACGTATGCCGCGCGCGGCAACGCCGCGCTCGCGGCTTTCATCGAGGAATGCAAGCGCGGCCCGGCGATGGAGTCCGAACTTGCGACTCAGGAGAAGCGGGGCATGCCGACCGGGCTGCACGTGCGCCACCCCTTGAGCGGCGAGCCGGTGCCGCTGTGGATCGGCAACTACGTGCTGATGAGCTACGGCGAGGGCGCGGTGATGGGTGTGCCCGCGCACGATGAGCGGGACTTCGAGTTCGCCAAGAAGTACGCGCTGCCGATCGAGCCGGTCATCGAAATCGACGGCAAACCCTTCTCCACTGACGCCTGGCAGGCCTGGTATGCCGAGCATGGGCGCTGTGTGAATTCAGGTCCCTATGACGGTCTCGACTACGAGGCCGCGGTCGACGCCGTCGCGGCGGATATCGCCAAGGCCGGTCTTGGCGGCAAACAGACGATCTGGCGCCTCAGGGACTGGGGTATTTCCAGGCAACGCTATTGGGGCTGCCCGATCCCGATCATCCAGTGTGCCCAGTGTGGCTCGGTGCCGGTTCCCGACTCGCAGCTGCCGGTCCTGCTGCCTGAGGATCTGGTGCCGGATGGCAGCGGCAATCCGCTCGCCAAGCATGCCGAGTTCCTCGCCTGCCGCTGTCCGCGCTGTGGCGCGGCGGCGCGACGCGAAACGGACACGATGGACACCTTCGTCGACTCCTCCTGGTACTTCCTGCGCTTCGCGTGCAGCGACAACCCGGGCGCGATGGTCGATGAACGGGTCGATTACTGGTTGCCCGTGGATCAGTACATCGGCGGCATCGAGCACGCGATTTTGCACCTGCTCTATTCCCGATTCTGGACTCGGGTGATGCACGATTTGCAGCTGGTTCGGTGCGTCGAACCGTTCTCGAACTTGTTCACGCAGGGCATGGTGCTCAACGAGGTGTTCTTTCGCAAGCCGCCTTCGGGGCGGGTCGAATACTTCAATCCGGCGGATGTCGAGGTCACGCTCGATCCACGTGACCGGCGGCGCGTCGCGACCCTGCGCGCCGATGGCATCGAGGTGCAATCCGGCGGCATCGTCACCATGTCGAAGTCGAAGAACAACGGCGTCGACCCGCAAGCGCTGGTCGAGGAGTTCGGCGCCGATACGGCGAGGCTGTTCACGATGTTCGCGGCCCCGCCGGAACAGACGCTCGAGTGGTCCGATGAGGGCGTGCAGGGCGCCTACCGGTTCATCAAACGTCTGTGGAAGGCGGTCTACGACCACCTTGCCGATGGTCCCGTCGAGCCGCTCGAGCGGCTCGATCTGGACGAGGCGCAGAGGGCCCTGCGTCGGCAGACGCATCACACCCTTGCCAAGGTCACGGACGATATCGGCCGGCGGCGCACCTTCAATACCGCGATCGCGGCGGTCATGGAGCTTCTGAACGCCCTCGGCAAATTTGCGCCGCGCGGTCCGCAGGATCGGGCCGTGATCCACGAGGGACTGAATACCGCCGTGCTCTGCCTCTCGCCGATCATTCCGCACGCGACCCATGCGCTTTGGCGCGCGCTCGGGCACACGAGCGCCATCGTCGATGAGCCCTGGCCGGCGGCCGATGCCGAGGCACTCGAGCAGACGACGATCGAGATCGTCGTACAGGTCAACGGCAAGCTGCGCAGCCGTATCCGTGTTGCCGCCAACGCCGATGGGCAGAGCGTCCGCGAGGCGGCGCTCGCCGATCCGAACGTGCGCAAATTCATCGGCGACGGTGCGGCGCGCAAGGTCATCGTCGTTCCGGGAAAACTCGTCAATGTCGTCCTCTGAGGCACCGCCGCTCGGCGGCCGGGCGCGCACGGCCGGATGGTCGCGGTGGCGGGCGGCACCGATCATCGCGCTGGCCGCGCTCAGCGGTTGTGGGTTTCACTTGGCGGGCACCGCACCCCTGCCGGCGGTGCTCGCGCGTCCGCACCTGTCGTTCGTCGATCCGTACTCGGACTTTGCGCGCTACTTCCGGCAACAACTGCAGGCAGCCGGCGCCGTGCCGCAATCGAGCGCCGTCAGCGCCACCGCGACGGTCGAGGTGTCGCGTGATGCGGTCGAACAGCGGGTGTTGTCGGTGTCGGCGCGCAATATTCCGACGGAATATCTTCTGGTCTATACGGTGACATATTCGGTGCGCGACGCGCGGCGTCAGCTGCTGGCGCCGCAGACGATCAGCTTGACCCAGGATTACAGCTTCTCCGAAACGGCCGTGCTCGCGAAGGAGCACGAGGCCGACATGTTGCGCCGGCAAATGGCGCGGGACCTCGTCGTGATCGCGATGCGACGGATCGCGAGCCTGAAGTAGGTCCGCCGTGGCGCTCGAAGCGGGCGTTCTGCTGGTCAACGGCATCGACCGGATCGCGCTGGCGATGTTGTTGGACCGCTATGGTTTGCAGATGAGCTGGGTCGCGCCGGGTGAGGAGATCCCCGGATCCTATTGGGGCGAGCGTGAGGCCGGATTGATAGGCGAGCGAATCTTCCTGCGCCCGGACACGCCCCTGCATTCGGTCCTGCACGAGGCGTCGCACTTCATCTGTATGAGCGCAGAGCGCCGGACCGGGCTGGACACCGACGCCGGCGGCGATCACGCCGAGGAGAACGGTGTCTGTTATCTGCAGATCGTGCTTGCCGACGAACTGCCGGGCATGGGCCGTGAACGCATGCTGCACGACATGGATGCCTGGGGATACACCTTTCGTCTCGGCAGTGCGCGCGCGTGGTTCACCGAAGACGCGGACGATGCGCGCCGATGGCTCATCGAGCGCGGGTTGATGCTTGCCAATGGCCGCCCGACCTTCCTTTGTCGTTGAACGCCGCAGCACGCCCCCTGCATTTCCAGACCGCGGCGGCCGCATTCGAGCCGGATCCCTGCTGCTCGGCGAGCTGGCGCAAGCGGATGCGCCATGGCAGGTTCCAGTCCTGAGGAATCGCAAGCACCTTCCGGGGCGACCGGCGCTGCCACGATCCGATCGCGCCAAACGTGCCGATCGGATCCGGGCGCCGCGCTTCCGTACTTGTTACAGTCGTTCTCATGCCGCTTTCTCCACCGCGATAGGTGCCTGCGCCGCGAGCAACTGCGATCGCAACTGCGGCCAGTCGATCAGACGCAGCGTGCCGTTCATGTCCTCGACGAGCGAGGAGCAACTCTCCACCCAGTCACCGTCGTTGCAGTAGGTGACCCCTTGAATGTCGCGGATCTCCGCGTGATGGATGTGACCGCAGACGACGCTGTCGACGCCGCGCTTGCGGGCCGATTGCGCGACCGCCTCTTCGAAGCTTCCGATGTACTGCAGCGCAGTCTTCGCCTTGTGCTTCATGAAGGCGGCCAACGACCAATGCGGCAGATCGAACTGGCGCCGAAACCGGTTGATCCACGGGTTCGCCGCGAGCAGCAGGTCGTACAGGTCGCTGCCGATTCGCGCAAGCCACGGACTGCACTTGACGACGCTGTCGAATTCATCACCATGCAGAAGCAGAAGGCGCCGGCCGTCCGCCGTCACATGCACATACTCGCGGTGGATCTGCAGATTGCCGAATACCGCGCCATCGAATTCGCGAAAGACCTCGTCGTGGTTGCCGGGCACGTAAACCACCTTCGTGCCGCGCTTGGCCTTGCCAAGGATGGTGCGCAGCACGTTGTTGTGCGACTGCGGCCAGAACATCGTCTTGCGCATGCTCCAGACGTCGATGATGTCACCGATCAGGAACAGATTTTCCATGTCGAAGGCATGCAGAAACTCGAGCAGCAGGTCGGCACTGCAACCCCTGAACCCCAGATGCACGTCCGAAATGAATATCGACCTGACCCGGGTCGGTGTCAATGCGTTTCCGGCCAGCATGCTGTTCGATCCTCCCGCGGCTGCTGTCGTCCCGGATGAGGATCCACGACGGAAGTGACGCCTGCGTGACTGTGTCGAGAAGATTTTTTGACGTCGCGCTGCGCCGGGCCGGACAATTGCCAAGGATGCAGGTATTCGGCCGGGAGCCGTGCGCCCCTTGCCGGCAGCAGGCGCTCGAGGATGCCCGGGATCTCGAACACCGCGCGGTTGCGGATCGCGGCGACAGAGGCGCGAAAGCCGGCGAAATTCGCCATCATCTCGGCTACGCCCGCGCGTACCGCGCTAAAGGAATCGAGCACCACGCCGGCCCGATTCTCCTTCACCCAGTCGGTGTTGTAGCGCTCCTGCGGCATGGTCCACGCGTTGCGCACGACGATGACCGGCAAACCCTGCTGAATCGCCTCGCTGATGCTGCCGGGCCCCGGTTTGCCGACAAAGAAGTCCGCCAGCCGCATGTAGTCGCGGATGTTCGAGGTGAAGCCGACCACCACGCGCGGCGCGCACGAGCGCATCGCGCGCAGCTGTTCGGCGAGCGCCACGTTATGACCACAGACCATGATGAGTTGAAAGTCGTCGAGACGTTTGGCGATCCGCCCCATCGTCTTGGAGCCATGGCCGCCGAACATCACGATGCCGGTCGGCAGGGCCGGATCGAGACCGAGCTTGCGCATCTCGGCCGCTCGATCGAACGGTTCATTCGCGTAGAATTGCGGCCGGATGATCATGCCGCTGGTTGCATGCACGTGCGATTCGTCATACCCGGCCGCCCTGGCCTGGGCGAGGGCGCGCGCGGTGCCGCAAATCAGATGTTGCGACTGTCCGGGTTCGATCCAGAAGTGCGGCGGGAAATCGGCGAAATCCGTGAGCACCGTTGCGTACGGCACCGTCGGCCTGGCTTGCGCGAGCGCCGAGTACATCGCGCGGTTGAAATTCGGCACCAGTGAAACCACGAGGTCCGGACGGGTTCTTCGCCAGTGTCTCGCGAGCTGCGACACCAAGGACCGATGGCTAAGTCGGATCAGACCGTGGAGTATGCGCAACTCCTGTGCGAGACCGATCGTCCATCCCAGCGCGATGCGTGCGTTGTAATAGTTCTCGGGCTTCATGCCCGTTGTTCGATAGAACAATTCACGAGGATCGATCATCTCGAACAGGTTGACCCGACGGACTTCCCATGGCCGCCCCTGCCCGTGAATCACCTCCTCGAGCGCTATCGCCGCTGAGCGGTGTCCGCCGCCTGCGTTGAAGTAGACGAGATCGATCCTGTGCATCGCGAATCCTCGCGCCGTCCGTCGACGCGCGGCGGCGATTCTGCACCGCTCAGATGACCGTTCGATGAACCTTGTTCGGCGAGACACGGCACCAGGTTTCGCTCGAACTCGCGGCTGCAGATTTCCCAACCGCAGACCATTGCGCGCCGACGGCACGCTTGCGGATCGATCAGCAAGGCACGTTCGGCGGCGACCGACAGATCCTCGTCGAGCGCGCCGGTCACCCCGTCCTCGATGACGTCGATCGGGCCGGTGACCGGGAAGGCGGCGACCGGCACGCCGCAAGCCATTGCCTCGAGATTCACCAGGCCGAAGGTGTCGGTAAGGCTCGGGAACACCATGATATCGGCCGCCGCGAGCAGCGCGGCGAGTTCCTCGCCAAACAAATAGCCGTAGAACGTCGCCCCAGGGTGCTCGGCCTGCAGGCGCGCGCGTGCGGGGCCGTCACCGATCACGATCTTGCTGCCGCGCCAACGCATGTGCAGAAACGCTTCGACGTTCTTCTCGATGGCGATTCGTCCGACATACGCCGCAACCGGCCGTTTCAGGTCGATCGCGGTCTTGGTGCGCGGCCGGAAGAGTTCCGTGTCGACCCCCCGGCGCCAAGTCGCCAGATTTGCGAAGCCGTGGGCCATCAGTTCACGCCGCACGGAAGCGGTGCTCACCATGCAGCGGGCGGCCGGGCCATGGAACCGGCGCAACAGCCCGTAGGAGATCGCGATCGGTACCGGCAGCCGGGCACGCAGGTATTGGGCGAAGCGGGTGTGAAATGAGGTGGTGAATCGCAGGCCGTACCGCAGGGCATAGCGGCGCGCCGCGAAGCCGAGGGGGCCCTCGGTCGCGATGTGCAATGACTGCGGCGCGAAGGCCTCGATGCGGCGCGCCACCTGGGGGTAGGGTCTCAGCGACAGGCGGATTTCCGGATAGGTCGGACACGGCACGCTGCGAAATTCACTCGGGGTCACCATCTGCACCTCGTGACCGAAGCGGCAGAGCCAGCGTACCGTCTGTGAAAGGGTGCTGACGACGCCGTTGGTCTGAGGGTGCCAGGCGTCGGCGACAATCATGATCCGCATGAGGAACGCTGCCGCATCGCCAAGATCACCTCCCCGGTGAAACCACTCGCGCCAGAATCGCATCTGTCGATGACGATCCGGTTACCAAGCGCGCGTCCCGGTTGCGGTGGCGTCATGCGATTGCAACGTCAATCCTATATTTCCTGGTCGGGGAAATGTGCATCGAAACAACGCCGGACACCTTTAGGAGCCGACATGGCCACTTTTCGGGAAGCGCTCGCCACGCAGCGGGCGGACGATCATCGCTATTACCATCACAGCCGGATCAACCAGTCGCTGCACTTCTTCAGCGCATTGTCGTTCCTGTTTGCCTATGCAGAAGCATTCAAAGATCCGGCCGTCTCCGCGCTGATCGGTTGGTTGTTGGCGATGGTGAGCCGCCAGGCCGGCCACTTCTTCTTCGAGCCGAAGGGTTACGATCAGGTCAATCACGCGACCCACGAGCACAAGGAGGCGATCAAGGTCGGCTACAACCTTCGCCGCAAGACGATCCTGCTCGCGATCTGGGCGGCGGCACCGCTGGCGCTATGGTTCGATCCAACCCTGTTCGAGCGATTCATGCCGTACGCCACGCATGAAGGCTTTCTGCGCCGGGTCGGCACGGTCTGGCTGGCGGTCGGCGTCGGCGGTCTGCTGTTCCGAACCGTTCAGCTGTTTTTCATCAAGGATGTACAGACCGGATTCGTGTGGCTGACGAAAATTCTTACGGATCCATTCCACGACGTGCA
Organism: Steroidobacteraceae bacterium; assembly: GCA_013044085.1. Lineage (GTDB taxonomy): Bacteria > Pseudomonadota > Gammaproteobacteria > Steroidobacterales > Steroidobacteraceae > Bog-1198. Next base: position 925 of record JABEVI010000216.1, on the reverse strand, counting down.
GCTCTACCACACGGCACCCCTTCACCTGCTGCGCGGCGAGTTGATCGATCCGACGATCGGCGGCAGGCGCGCTTGAACCATCTCCATGAGCACGCGCCACCTGAGCGAGCGATTGCTGCGGGCCGGCGCGGACCACCACCAGCCGTCGGCGCGCATACGCTCGGCGGCCGACACGATCCGATCGGCGACGGTGTTGAATTCCTCATCCGTGTAATTCAGGCTGAAGATCAGCCGGCCGGTCCCGACCCAGCTCAAGGCAAGTCCGGCGGAACGCAGGTAGTACTGCAGCATCCAGTTGTAGCGGCCGGGTTCCAGGTAGTACATGGTCCAGATCGTCGACAGATTGGCGACCCGCAGCGGCAATTGTGCCGCGGCGAGACGCTCATTGAGCGCCGCGGCGCGGCCGTTCCAGGTTTTCTCGAGGCCGGAATACAGATCGCGCAGGGGCGCGCCTTCGAGGGCCAGCAGGAACTCATACATGGCGCCCATGACATAGGGATGGGCGTTGAAGGTGCCGCGCGCCAGACAGACATCGGCCGGGCGGGCATCGTGGAAGCGTCGCATCAACTCGCGTCGGCCGCAGAGCACACCGACGGGCAAGCCGCCGGCCACCGTCTTGCCATAGGTGACCAGGTCGGCGTGAATGCCGAAATATTCCTGGGCGCCGCCCGGTGCGAGTCGAAAGCCGACGAATACCTCGTCGAAGATCAGTGCGATGCCCCGCTGCGCGCAGACCTCGCGCAGGGATTGGAGCCAACGGGTGTACGCATCGCGGTCGAAATGCGCGCGCCGGCGGCTGTCGACGAGAGTCGAATCGGCGGGCGCGGCGGCGTTTGGATGCAGAGCCTGCAGCGGATTGACGAGGACGCAAGCGATGTCACGGCGGTTGCGCAACACACGCAGGCTTGCCGCGTCCATCTCCTTC
>JABEVI010000040.1 GCA_013044085.1 Steroidobacteraceae bacterium | reverse complement strand
CTGGTGATGACCCGCGATGGCGTGCTGATCGCCCGCCATGAAAACGAGATCGGCGGCACGACCGACGTCGCCGCTCACCCGCAATTCGCCGCGCGGCGCCGCACCCAGATCATCGATGGCGAGACCATGACGGGCTGGTTCACCGAGGACTTCACGCTCGCGGAGATCAAGACGCTGCGCGCGCGCGAACGGCTGCCGGAATTACGGCCGCGTAACACCGCCTTCGACGGCCGCCTCGAGGTGCCGACCTTCGAGGAGATCCTCGAACTCGCCGCCGCGGCCAACCGCGGTCGCGACGCGGCCTCGAGAGTCGGCGTCTATCCGGAGACCAAGCATCCGGCGCATTTTCGCGCCCTAGGTCTTGCGCTCGAGAAGCCGCTGCTCGAGGCCCTCACGCGCCACGGCCACGGGCCGGGCGGCGCACCGGTGTTCATCCAGTCCTTCGATCCGGAAAATCTGCGAATGCTGCGTGGGATGACCCGGCTGCCCTTGGTGCAGCTGCTGGAGCATGCGCTCGGGGACCTGGAGGAGATCGCCCGCTACGCCGACGCGATCGGCATCTGGAAGGCGCTGGCGACGGCCGACGGGGTGAGCGAGGCGCACCGCTGCGGACTGAAGGTGCATGCCTGGACGTTTCGTGCCGAGAACGAGTTCCTGCCGGAGGATCTGCGGGTCGGCGCCTCGCCGGCCGATCATGGCCGCCTAGTCGAGGAGATCGACCGCTATCTGGCGATCGGCATCGACGGCTTCTTCACGGATTTTCCCGCGATCAGAAGAACATCGACAGGTAGACCTGGAAGACGTTCGCGTTGAAATGGTAGAGCGGCTCGGTGCCGGCCGGGTAGGCGGGCAGGCCGTAATTCTTGATGTTGCGAAAGTTGCCGTACTTGAAGCTGATGCGGCTGTATTCAAGCGTGACGGTGCCACGCTTGAAGATCTTCCAGCCGTCGGGCAGGAATGCGTAGGTCGCCTTGGCGTCCAGCATCAGGTTCTTCGACGCCGCCAGGGTCTGGTCGCGCGCCATGAAATTCTGCGAGCCGGCGAACGGGAACAGGTCGCTGTAGAAGCTCGCCGCGCTCTGCTGGTAGTAGCGCACACGGCCCTCGAAGACCCAGCGCCGGCCGACCGGCTGGGTGTAGCCGAGTTCGGCCGTGTTCGCACGGATCGCCCAGGTGTCGCCGTAGTAGCGGTAGGAGACGGAGACCGCCGCCCGGTAGGGCAGGTAGTACTTTGCGCGGGCGGCGATCGCGTCGCTCGTGTGGGTGCCCGGATAGACCTGTGCGCCGAGCGAATAACCCTTCGCGCTCGACGGATCGAGGTAGCGGATGCTGCGGTAGGGGTTCGCGAGGTAACCCTGGTCGGTGACGACCTCGAAATCGACGCCCGCGATCAGGTTGCGGGTCAGGATCTGCGTCAAGCCGGCCTCGTAGCTCAGGCTGTAGGCGTGACCGAGCCAGGTGGTGACGGCGCCGTTGTGCTCGCCGACCGGATCGCGGGTGTTGGTGAAGCCGAGGGTCACCGTCGTCAGATCGCCGAACATGTCCTGGCTCAGGCCGAAATGCGTCGTGTTGGAGATGTAGTCGTCCTCGACGCTGTTGGTGTAGGAGGCGGTGTATTCGGTCTTGTCGCGGATGTAGTTGAGCGTCAGGCTCTTTTGCCGGCGCTGGTCGTGGATCGTGCTCGCGCTGCTCAGCACGTCGATCGAGGCGCCGGTCACCGTGTCGATGAAGTAGTCCGCCTCGACGCCGAGCTGCTCGGAGAATTTCTTGCGCACCGAGACGGACTTTCCGGTGATGTTCATGCCACCGCCGTTGTAGTCGCTGTAGAAGATGTCGGCGCGGTCCTCCGGCAGCACGGCGGCGGCGGCCGTGCGCGCGAGCAGCAGCGCCGCGAGCGCGGACAATCGGGCGAGTTTGCCTTCTTCCTGCGCCATGCCGGTCAGTTACAGCCGCAGCCGCCGCCCGCGATCCCGGTCGCGCCGCGGGCGCCTTCGCGCGTCTCGAAGAGGTGGTTCATGTAGGCGGCCGAGACCGCGTCGCGGTTCCAGGACATGATCGGATCGGCGAGGTGATTCCGCTCGTAGGGTTTCACCCAGGGTTGTATGTTCGCGCAGCCGCCGAGGGCGAGCGCAGCGCCGATCAAGACCAGTCGGAATCCTCGCACGGCTACTCCTGGATCAACTGGCGGATGTGATCCTGATATGCGTTCTCGTCGCCGGGCTTGTAACCGCGGTGCACATAGCGGATGTTGCCCTTGCGACCGATGATCACCGTGCTCGGCATCTCCTCGACGTGGTACTCGCCGGCGACCTGGTTTTTCGGGTCGAGCAGCACCGTGAAGCTCACCGGCCGGCGCGCGAGCAGCGCCTTGACCTTGGCCTCGTTGGTGTCGACGTTGACGCCGAGCAGCGTGAATCCGGCCGGCGCGTACTGCTGGTAGATCTGATTGAGCAGCGGCATCTCCTGCTGGCAGGGCCCGCACCAGGTGGCCCAGAAATTCACCATCACCACCTGGCCCTTGAACTGGCTGAGCGAGACCTTCTGGCCGGTGGGTGTCGTCAGCGTGAACGGCGGCGCCGGGCCGCGCTCGCCGGAAGCGGCGAGCGCGCTCGAGGCCGCGACGATCGCGACGAGCGCGCAGAACCGCATGAATCGAACGGGGTTGCTTCGCATCGATCGTTACTCCTTGCTCAATTTCATCAATAGAACACCGTGAAGCCGAGCGTTGCCTCGATGTTGTCGACGTTCTTGACACGGCCGGTCAGGTCGGTCTCGAAAATGTGGTCGCGGACGTCCATATGCATTGCCAGCCAGTCGGTGATCAGGATGCGTTCGCCGACGCCGAAGTTCAGAGCGAACTGGTCCTTGTTCGCGAATTTCACATCGCCCATTCCGAGCGTCGTGTACAGCTCGGTGTTGAAGGCCCGTCCGCGGCCGAGATAGACCTCTCCCGGAAGTACGTTGTAGCCCAAGTCGAGGTCGTAATACGTGAAGTGCTTCCCGGAGTTGCTGAGCACCGTGATGTTCGGGAACACGTCCTGCAGGCTGGTGGTGCCGGCGGTCGAGCGGCCGAGGTAGCCCTCCATGAAGACGTGGGTGGTGACGTGGTAGGCGAGGCGCGCGCCGTAGAGCGGATTGGTGCCGAAGTCCTGGATGCTGAGCGCACCGAAGTACGGCCCGATCTCGAAGTCGCTCGACTTGATCTTCGGGGTCTTGACGATGTGGCGCGTGACCTGCGGTTCGATGATCGCGGTGTCGTGGCGGCGGCGCGCGGAGGCGCTCGCCGCGGCGCCAGAGGGCGTGCGGGCGCCGACCAGCACGGGTCGGTGGTGTGCGCCCCGATGCAACCAGGCGCAACCGGACAGCATCGGCGCGCCGAGCGCGGCGGCTGCTGCTAGAAGAAAACCGCCAAGCCGAATTTCCATTCTTCCGGTTCCTCGTTGGAATTTTGGTGCGTGAAGACGACGTAGCTGCGCCAGTCGAAGCGCCACATGAAGCGGCGCGTGATGAAACCGCGTGCGCCCACCGAGACGTAGGCGAGTTGGTTGCTGGTCTCGAGCGGCTTTGGCGGCACCTTCGCCTGGGTGTACTGGTAGCCGGTGCCGATGCCGGCCGTCGGCGAGAAGCGGCGCCACTCGGGCACGAAGGTATGGCGCAGGCCGATCGTCGCGATGTAGCGATCATCGAGCGTGCCGAAGGCTTGTTGCAGCACGAACTCGAAATCCAGGCTGCGCGTCAGCGAGCGGTCGACGTAGGCGGTGACCAGGTTCTGGCGGTTGTAGACGCCGTAGCCGGCGCCGATCTCCCAGTGATGGGTCGCGAAATCCGGGTACGGCGGGATCGGCGCCGGGGCGCCGGAGGGCAGGCGCGTGTGCATCAGGGCGCGGCGCCGCACCCAGCCTTCGGCGCCGCGGGGCGCGCGCACTTTGTACCAATCGGTGCGGCTGAACAGCACGGTGAGCGTCTCACCGCGCGCGACGACGTAGAACACCGGATAGGCGCGCCCCGGACCGAGGTGCATGTTCAGATAGGGGCGTGTCACCACCAGCCGCACATGCCGCCCGGCGGCATGCGCCGCGGCGGCGCCGATCGTCGCCAGCCACAGCGCGAGCATTAAGGCGTTGCGCATCGGATCAATTCGCCGCGGGCGCGACGAAGGGGTCGTTATAGTATTGGGCACCGATGTCCAGCCATTCAGAGATCAACCGCAGTTCCGCCGGAGACAGAAAGCCCGTGTGATCGACGACGCTGTCGTGCACCCGGCCATCGAAGATCGCGAGAAACGGCGACGAGGCGGTGGCGCTGCCGGCGCTCATCGGCGCCGGTGCATTCACCGTCTGCCCCGTGGTCGGGTCGACCACCGGCGTGAGCACCCCCATATTAAGCTGCTGCTCGGCGTGGGGGAACAGCAGATCTTCGTACGAAGTGACGACGCTCGGATCGACGCTCGAGACGCTCGACGTCAGGTCGAGGTATCCCGCGGGCACCTGGGCTTGATTCTGCGCGTTCACCGGGCTGTGGCAGGACACGCAGGTGTGCACGATCAGCGCACCGGTCTTCGGGTCGGGCGTCTGCCGCGGCAGATCCCACAAGGTCTGGATGTGCTGCAAATACTCGATCGTGATCCGGCATTGCGCATTCCACGGCAGGCAGCTGCCGTTGATCGGCGCCGGCGTCAGCAAGTCCGTGTATAGCAGCGAGATCGGCAGGTTCGGTGTCGAGACCGCAGGATTGGTCCAGACGTCGTTGTAGATCAGGTCGGGGCTGAGCACCTGCGAGCATCCGGTTGTGGTCACGCAAGTCGAGCGGGCGAGCGTTTCGGCCATGGTCTCCCCGGCGTTCGCCACCAGGCTCGGCGTGGTGTCCGGGAAGCCGCCCGGGGGCGCACCATTGTAGGCCGGGGCGGTCAAGCCGCCGCGGCCGTGCGAGGGCGTCGGCGATTGCGGTCCCGCCGGCTCGTGGCAGCCGTTGCAGGTGTGCGTCTCCCCGGGCATGACCTGCAGCCAGCTCGGGTGCTCAGGTCCGACGCGGCGGCCGTTGGCGTCGAGCAACTCGAGCGTAAGGGGCACATTGGCCGGCACCTGGATGTCGACCGAGCCGTCCGGCTGGACCGGTGCGTAGCCGAGAATCTCGCGCATTCCCTTGTCGGTCGGCCCGTAGGCCGAGGGGTTGGTCTTGCGCACCGTGGTCGGCGGAATCTCCACCGGCTTTTCGATGCGGATGAAGCGTATCGGCAGCTGGGCGGCGCTGGTCTTGCTCGGATCGGCTAGCGTGGCGATGTCGACCGGCGCGCCGTCGACCGGGTTCTCCTGCTTGCCGTCGACGTCATAGACGCTGCGGATGTCGAGCACGCCGACGCCATTGTCGGCGAGCGTCGCCGCCGCCCCCGAGGGCACGGTGTCCGGCAGGAAAGTCGGCGCCGGCGAGCGCGGCTGCATGATCACCGGATCGACGATCATGGTGCCGGCGGCGGCGCTCAGGACAGGCACCAGGGTGCCGGTGCCCGGGTCGTAGAGCCAGAGCGTGTACTGCGGCGGTGCCATCTGCGCGCCCGCGGATGCCGCGCCCGACGTGCTGCACACCGTCGTCGCCGGCGGTGTCACCGAGTCGTCGAGCAGCAGGCACGGCGACCAGCTGATCAGCATGCGGTTGGTGCCGTCGTAGAGCGGGTAGGCCGAGGCGATGCGCCCGCCGAGCGAGGGCAGGTTCGCATCGGTCGTCACGCCGAGCGCGGTTGCGCTCATCTGCGCCGGGCCGGTGGCCGCGGCGGCCGCCGCCGCGAGCGTCGGCTGATCGTATTCGACGAACTGGTCGGCATCGATCAGCAGCGCATCGCCTCCCAATTGCGTGCCGAGGAACGGCCGGTCGATGACGAGCAGCCTGCCGTCCGGCCTTTGTCGCGCCTCGAGGAACTGGATCACATTGTCGTTGGTGCCGGCGATGTTCGCGCCGGTCGCATGGCTGTTCGCGCCGTAGTACAGCTCGAGACCCGTGCCATCGGGATTGACCCGGTAGAGGTTGATCTCGTCGGTGCCGCCGATCTGTTCCCAGCGGGAGAAGACGATCTGGCCGTCGTTCAGCACCGAGGGGTCGAAATCGTGGCCGGTGTTGAAGGTGATCTGGTGGATATTGGTGCCGTCCGCGTTCATCACGTGCAGCGCGAGTATCGATTGCTGCGGGTTGAAGCCGCGTTCGGTCTGCGCCGGGTATTGCGGGCGGTTCTCGTCGAGCAACACCGCCTGGGTCGTCGTCTGGCGGCTCGAGGCGAACACGATCCGCCCGTCGGGCAGGAAATGCGGGCCGATGTCATCGCCGGTCGTGATGTCGTCGTTCGTCAGTTGCGTGAGCTTCTTCGTGGTCGCGTCGTATTCGTAGATGTTCCAGGTCGGCTGCAGGCTCGCCGGCGTGTTCGCGAGCATCGGCAGGTGCAGCGCGAACACGAGCTTCGTGCCGTCGGGCGAGACGTCCAGATCGCGCACGTCCCCCTGACCCTTGGTGATCGCGCCGGTGACGTCGGTTTCCGGCGCGCCGGCGCTCGCCTGGTCGCGCACGTACAGGTCGCCGCCCGGGGTCATCGCGATCGGATCGCGCACGTCGATGTCGGTCTTCGGGAACGGGCGTTTGATGTAGGCGAGTGGAAAGCTGAACTCGCCGGGGCTCAGGCTCTGGCCGCCGGCCACGCCCGGCGCATGGCCGCTGACGGCGCTCGAGCAGCCGAACAGCGTGGCGAGCGGTGCGAGCAGTGCCGCCCAGCCGAGTGCACGTCGGAGGCGGCCGTAGCGGCGTGTAGTCATCATCGGACTCCCATCGGCAGGCAGGATATAGGCGCGGCGGGTGCGCCGAGTACTGTCGCGAAAAGCCGACGTCGCCGCGCCGAGACAACTCGCAGAGTGTTTGTCGGCACGTAATATCCACCCTGGCGGAGAAAGAATTTCCAAAACTTCTTGCGAGCGGATGAACCCATGAAGAACGAGACTGCCGAAAGGCTCCCGCGAACCAGGCACGCCGGCATGCTGATTGCCGCGTGCGCGCTGCTGCTGCTCGCGGCGCGTTCGCTGCCGGCCGCCACCACGACGCCGACCCAGGCGGAGAGGATCTACAGCCGCATCGCCGGCATTCCGGCGCCGCCCGCGATCCTTCTGCAGATGACGCAGACCGATCCGCTGAGCGCGGCGTTGCTCGCGACCCAGGACCCGGCGTTCTACAACGACACGATCCGCAATCTGGCCACGCCCTGGACCAACACCGCGCAAACGGTGTTCGCGCCGCTGAACGACTACACGGCGACCGTGATCGGCATGGTGCGCGACAACGTGCCCTTCAACACGCTGCTGTCGGCCGACCTCGTCTACGTCGCGGATCCGAGCCTCGGCCTGCCTGCGTACTCGATGAGCAACAACGACATGTACCAGGCGCTCGATGACAACGGTGTCGACCTGAAGGCGCATCTGGTCGCGGTGACCCAGTCCTCGGTGACCGGGCTGCCGTCATCGGCGACGGCCGGCGTGCTGACGACGCGGGCGGCCGCGGCCGCCTTCTTCGACAAGGGCACGAACCGGCGCATGTTCCGCTTCACGATGATGAACCATCTGTGCGCGGATCTGCAGACGATCATGGACACGACCCGTCCACCGGACCGCATCCGCCAGGACGTCACGCGCAGCCCGGGCGGCGACAGCCGGCTGTTCCTGAACAATTGCATCGGCTGTCACAGCGGCATGGACCCGATGGCACAGGCGTTCGCCTATTACAACTTCGACGACACGACGCAGTCGCTGGTCTACACACCCGGCCAGGTGCAGCCGAAGTACCTGATCAACGCGACCAACTTCCCCGACGGCTACGTGACCACCAACGATGACTGGAGCAACCGCTGGCGCTCGGGACCGAACGCGCTGCTCGGCTGGGATCCGCAGCTGCCCGGCAGCGGCGAGGGGGCGAAATCGCTCGGTCAGGAATTGGAGAACAGTGCGGCGTTCGCGAGCTGCCAGGTCACGAGGGTGTTCAAGGACGTCTGTTACCGGGCGCCGAGCAACGCCGCCGACCGCAATCAGGTCACGCAGATGATCGCCTCGTTCAAGGCGCACAACTATTCGCTGCGCGAGGTGTTCGCCGAGTCGGCCGTCTATTGCATGGGGAACTGAATATGAACCTCGCGCGCAAACCGACCTTGATCGTTCTGGCGGCGCTGTTCGGTCTGGCCGCCTGCAGCAGCGGCGGTGCGCCGACGACGCCGTCGGCCGCAGTGGCGCCCACGAGCACCGCCAACGCCTACACCGGGCCCGCACCGGCCACCGCCGACGTGCAGGCCTTCGCGGTCAGCTTTTGGAACAACGTGCGCAGCCAGAACCGCTGCGGTCAGTGCCACAACGCGACCTCGCCCGGCCAGGTGCCGACGTTCGCGCGCAGCGACGATGTGAACCTCGCCTATGCCGCGGCCAACTCGGTGGTGAATCTGCAGGATCCGGCCGCTTCTTTGCTCGTGCAGCACGTGGCGGGGGGGCACAACTGCTGGCTGCCGGACAACGCCGCCTGCGCGCAGATCCTCACGACCTGGATCGCGAACTGGGCCGGCGCTTCCTCGGGCGGCGGCACGAAGGTCAAGCTCACCGCGCCGGCGATCCACACGGTCGGTCAGAGCCTGAACTTCCCGTCCGATCCGGGCGACTTCCAGCAGACGGTCTATCCTCTGTTGACGCAATACTGTTCGCGCTGCCACTCGCCGAGCGCGGCGGTGCCGCAGGCGCCTTATTTCGCCTCGAGCGACATCAATCAGGCCTATCAGCAGGCGCTCGCGAAGATCGACCTGAACACGCCGGCCAATTCGCGCTTCTACCTGAAGCTCGCCACCGAATCGCACAACTGCTGGGACGTGTGCTCGAACGACGCGGCGCAGATGCTCGCGGCGATCCAGCGCTTCGCCGGCATGCTCACGCCGACCAGCATCGATCCGTCGCTGGTCGTCAGCAAGGCACTGACCCTCGCCGACGGCATCGTCGCGAGCGGCAACAACCGCTTCGACCAGAACGTGATCGCGAAATACGAGTTCCAGACCGGCTCGGGCGACGTCGCCTACGACACGAGCGGCGTGGAGCCGTCGGCGGACCTGACACTGAGCGGCCCGGTCACCTGGGCGGGCGGCTGGGGAATCGACATCGCGCCGGGCGGCAAGGCGCAGGCCTCGAGCGTGGGGAGCCAGAAGATCTACAATCTGATCCAGGCGACCGGCGAGTTCACGATCGAGGCCTGGGTCGCGCCGGCGAGCCTCGCGGCGAACAACGCCTACATGGTGAGTTACTCCGGGGGCGACAACGCGCGCAACTTCACCCTCGGTCAGACCAACCAGAACTACGACTTCATGCTGCGCACCTCCGGCTCGGATCTGAACGGCATGCCGCAGGTGTCGACCCCGGACGGCGCCAATGATCTGCAGGCGGCCCTGCAGCACGTGGTGCTGACCTACGATCCGGTCAACGGCCGGCGGATCTACGTGAACGGTGTGCAGATTCCGGTCACCGATCCGCAGCAGGGCGACGCGATCTCCAACTGGAACTCGAGCTTCGCGCTGGTGCTCGGCAACGAGGTTTCCGGAGACCGGCCGTGGTCGGGACTGATCAAATTCGTCGCGATCCACGACCGTGCGTTGACCCCCGCGCAGGTCCTGCAGAACTACCAGGCGGGCGTCGGTCAGCGCTACTTCATGTTGTTCAACGTCACCGACGTCACCGGCGTACCGCAGTCCTACGTCATGTTCACGGTCAGCCAGTACGACAGTTACAGCTATCTGTTCACGCAGCCGACCTTCATCTCGCTCGACCCGACCGTGACCCCGAACGGCATCGTCGTCAAGGGCATCCGCATCGGCGTCGACGGCACCATTCCGAACGTCGGCCAGGCGTACATCCCGCTCGACACCACCGTGACCGCCGCAAACTACACGGCCCAGGGCGAACTGCTGTCGCCGATCGGCACGGTGATACCGCTTCAGAACCCGGCGACCGACCAGTTCTTCCTGAGCTTCGATCAGCTCGGCTCGCAAACGCACGTCGTCGTCGAACCGGCGCCGGCACCGCCGCCGACGCCGCCGGATCTGCCGCCGTCCTCGGCGATCGGTCTGCGCACCTTCGCGCAGATCAACGCGACCATGTCGCAGATCACCGGGGTGCCGACGACGCAGAGTGCGGTCAACCAGACCTACCTGAGCGTGCAGCAGCAGCTGCCGTCCTCGCCGACCCTCGAGGGCTTCGTCGCCGCCAACCAGGTCGGCATCGCGCAGCTCGCGATCCAGTATTGCAGCGTGATGGTCAACACCCCGTCGCTCGCGGCGCAGATGTTTCCGGGCGTGACCTTCAACGGCTCGCTGTTCTCGACGCAGGCGGGCATCGATTCGGTGACCGGTCCGATCGCCGCGCACGTGCTCGGCAGCGCGCCGAACGGCGCGCCGCTCGCCGACCAGCCGGCCGCCTCGACGGTCACGAACGAGCTCGATTCGCTGGTCGGCACGCTCTGCAGCGCGTCGAGTCCGTGCAACAACACGGCGCGGGTGCTCGCCGTCACGAGCGCCGCCTGCGCGGCCGCGCTCGGCAGCGCCGACACATTGATCGATTGACGAGCCACCGCAGCCACCGAGGTCTCGAACGATGCGCAAGAAGTCCAGAACCGTGAATCCGCTGCAGCCGTTGCGCCACGCCGATCACCCACGTCCGCGCACGCGGCGTGAGTTCCTGGCGCAGGGCTTTCTCACCGGCGCCGCGAGCGTCATCGCGCCCTCGCTGCTCGGGCTGCTCGGCGCGCCACGCCGGGCACACGCCACGCTCGCACCGGATCTGCAGGCGCTCCTCGGGCCCTGCGGCATCTCGCTCGGCGCGGGGCTGGTGCCGTTCATCGCCTTCGATCTGGCCGGCGGCGGCAATATCGCCGGCTCGAACGTGCTGGTCGGCGGGCCGGGCGGGCAGCTCGATTTCCTCAGCACCGCGGGCTACAACAAGCTCGGCCTGCCGGGCACTATGATTCCGAGCGCGAGCACCGCGGGCAGCAGCGTCGATGCGAGCTTCGGGCTCAGGTATCACGCCGACAGCGCGCATCTGCGCGGCATGAAAACCCGCACCGGCGCGCTGGCGATGGCCAACACGAACGGCACGGTGATTCCGGCGCTGTCGCAGAACGACAGCAACATCAACCCCTTGAACCCGCTCTACGGCATCTACCAGGTCGGCGCGCGCGGCGCCTTGCTCAATCTGATCGGCACCGAGAGCACCGTCGCCGGCGGCAACTCGGTGGCGCCGGCGACGATGATCAACGTGGCGGAGCAGCCGACCAAGGTGGCGAGTTCGGCCGACGTGGTCGGGCTCGTCAACACCGGGCAGTTGAGCACGCTGCTGCCGAACGCGGCCGATGTCACGGCGGTCATGGAGTCGATGAAGCGCATCAGCGACGCGAAGTACGCCCAGGTTCAGGCGTACACCGATCCGAGCGCCGATGCCAATGCCAAACAGCTGCTCGCCTGCGGTTACACGAAGGCCGCGTACGTGACCGACAAGTTCAGCAGCCCCTCTGCGGTCAACCCGGACCTCGACCCGGATGTGGTCGGCCCGAGCGGCATCTTCAACTCGAGCGAGTACGCCTCGAACAGCGACTTCCAGAGGACCGCGGCGGTGATGAAGCTCGTGATCGAGGGCAATGCCGCGGCCGGCACGATCGAACTCGGCGGCTTCGACTATCACACGGGCGATCGCGCCACGGGTGAGTCGCGCGATTTCACCGCCGGCGAATGTATCGGCGCCTGCCTCGAATTCGCCACGCGGCGCCGCAAGCCCTTGATGATCTACGTTTTCAGCGACGGCTCGCTCTTCAGCAACGGCATGATCGACAATTCCGCCGCAGGCCGCGGCAAGGGTGTTTGGACCGCGGACAATTCCAACACCGCGGCGAATTATTTTCTCGTCTTCAACCCCTACGGCAAGCCGCTGCCGGCGCAGAACAATCCCGAAGCGAGCCTGCAGATGGGTAGTTTCAACGCCGATGGGTCGGTGAACACGACCGGCAGTCCGGGCGCGAACAACGTGTTTAATCTCGTGCAGATGGTGGTGCTCAACTACATGGCGCTGCACGGCACGCAGGCGAACTTTCCGACGCTTTATCCCGCGCCGAACGTCAACAACACCCTCGGCACCGGCTCGGCGCTCGACGCCTTGATCGCCTTCCAGCCGCTCGCCGGACTCGTCAACGGCAAGATCGTCGGTTGATGTCGCCTTCCGGAGACAGGACAGGGCATCCGTTGCGGTGCATTATGATGGGATTCACGGGGCTCTCCTAGGTCAGCGGATGTCGAAAGCTTGTCTCCTGAATCCTCCCGCGCGCGCCGTGCTGGCGTGCTGGGCGGCCGTGCTCGGTCTTGCCGGTTTCGCCGCGCCGCGGCCGGCCGCGGCGGCGTCTTCGTCGGTGTTGATCGGCAGGCCGGCGCCGAATTTCGTCCTCAAAGGCATCGACGGCAACAACCGGCGGCTCTCGGAATATCGCGGACGGGTCGTTTTGATCCTCTTCTACGCACGTTGGGCGGGGGATTCGCGCCTGGAAATCCCGGCGCTCGAGCGCCTGGATACGACCTATCGACGCGCCGGGCTCGTGGTGCTCGCGGTCTCGGTCGACTCGAATCTGCGGCGCGCCGCCGATTTCGCCAAGGCGATGCGCGTGTCCTATCCGATCCTGCTGGATGCGGGGACGCGGATCGGCCGCGCCTATGCGCTCGATCGATTGCCGATGACGGTGCTCCTCGGTCGTGCCGGCATCGTGCGCTACCTCAAGTCCGGATACGAACGGGGCGATCAGCGCGCCTTCGCCACCGAGATCCGCAAGCTGTTACGCGAATAGACAACAAGGCCCACGTATGAACCGCATTCGCCGCTCCGTCCCGATGATCCTGCTCGGCGGCTTGCTGGCCATGGCTTGGGCGCTGATGCCGCCCGCACAGGCCGCCAACGCCGCGCCGCCGACCTCTTCGCAGACGCTCGACCAGCAGGTTCAGAGCGTCAAGAAGCAGGTCATCGACCTGAACCGGGATTTGTTCGTGCTGGAGGAGAAATTGCTGTTCCCGGCGAACACACAGGTCGCCGTTTACCTGTCGATGGACGCCGGCACGTTCTTCGCACTGGATTCGGTGACGCTGAAGATCGACAACAAGGTGGTCGCCAACACGCTGTACACGCAGCGTGAGGTGCGCGCGCTCGAGAAGGGTGGCGTGCAGCGCCTCTATATCGGCAATCAAAAAATCGGCAAGCATCAACTCGTCGCCTTCTTCGTCGGCAAGGGACCGCATGGCATCGACTACCGGCGCGGCGCGACGATTACGTTCGACAAGGGCATCGGCGCGAAGTATCTGGAACTGAAGATTTCCGACCGGGCCCGCCGGCAGCAACCCGAGTTCCTGATCAAAGACTGGGAGTAAGAGGTGCCGCGGGATGCCGGTCGCTTGCGCACGCTTCGAAGGGGAGGATGGCCGGTCCTCGCCGTCTGCGTGCTCGCGGCCTGCGGGCTTGCGCTGTGGTGGCGGCCGGCCGCGGCGCGTAACAACCTGCACGCTGATCCGGATGGCCTCGCGCCGCAGCCGGTACGGGATCTCGCTTACGGCAACGTGCTCTACTACTTCTATCAGGGCGATGATTTCGCGGCGATCACCCGGCTGCTCGCCGCGAAGCAACAAGAGCAGCTCGCGCACACCGGGGTCGACGCCGATCTGCTGCTCGGCGGCCTCTATCTGTCGCTCGGTGAGCACCTCGAGGCGGGCCGGATATTCAAAGCGCTGCTCGCCGGCAACGCGCCGCGGGCGGTGCAAAATCGTGCCTGGTATTACCTCGGCAAGATCCGCTACCAGCGCGGTTATCTCGCCCCTTCGGAGCATGCACTCGAGAGGATGTCAGGCACGCTCGCCCCGCGGGTCGAGGCCGAGCGCACGATGCTGCTCGCCGAGATCATGATGCGTGAAGGGCGTTTCGCCGATGCGGTGACGCTGCTTCGCCACTGGCACGGTTCGCCGGAATGGACCGCGTACGCCGATTTCAATCTCGGCGTCGCGCTCATCCGCGAGGGGCAGCTCGCGGCCGCGGTGCCGTTCCTGAACCGCGTCGGCACCCTGCATGCGGGGAGCGAAGAATTCCGCGCGCTCGCCGACAAGGCGAACCTCGCGCTCGGCTATGCGTATCTGCAAGCCAAGCGACCGGCCGATGCCACGCCTTACCTGGCGCGGGTGCGCCTGGCCGGACCGTATGCGACCAAGGCCTTGCTCGGCTTCGGCTGGGCCGAGGCGATGAGCGGGCACTACAAGCGCGCACTGGTGCCGTGGCTTGCGCTGCGCAAGCGCGATCTGCGCGATGCCGCGGTGCAGGAGTCTTATCTCGCGGTGCCCTACGCCTTCGCCAAGCTGCACGCCGACGGTCAGGCGGCGCAGTATTACAATGAAGCGATCGCCTCCTTCGACGCCGAATCGAAGAACCTCGATGCCTCGATCGCCCTGATTCGCGACGGCAAGCTCATCGCACGACTGCTTGCCGATGACAAGCACAAGCACGTCACCTGGTACTGGCAGCTGCGGCACCTGCCGAATGCGCCGGAGTCGCGTTACCTCTACCAACTGCTCGCCGGCAACGATTTCCAGGCCGGTCTGCAGAATTATCGCCAAATCGAGTACATGCGCGCCAATCTGCGGGCCTGGCGGGCGAGCATCGGCGCCTTCGACGAGATGATCGCGACCCAGCGGGCCGCGTATGTCGAGCGGGTGCCGCAGGCCGATGCGCTGCTCGCGAGCACCCACCTGGAGGCGTTGCTCGCCAAGCGGGATCAATTCGCCTCACGTCTCGACGAGATCCAGAAGACCCACGACGTGGTGGCGCTGGCGACGCCCGCGGAGCGCAGGACCTGGGATGAACTCGCGCGCATCGGCACGTTTCTCGCCGCTCATCCCCACGACAAGAGTCTTGCCGGAATGCGCGGCAAGTACCGGCTCATGAAGGGCGTGGTTTACTGGCGGCTGGCGGAGAGCTTTCGCGCGCGCCTTTGGAACGAGCATCGCGCCTTGCGCGAACTCGACGCCGCCCTGCAGCAAACGGAGCACCGGGTCGCGCTGCTCCGACAGGCACGGCGTAACATTCCGAACGATACCGGCGCCGAGGCCGGCACGGTTGGCGCGCTTGCCGCGCGCATCGATGCGCTGCGCAAACGCCTCGCGGTACTTGCCGACGCGCAGCAGCGCTACCTCGCAGCGCTCGCGATCGGCGCTCTTAGGCAGCAGAAACAGCGCATCGGCGATTATGAAGTCCAGGCCCGCTACGCGCTCGCCGCGATCTATGATCGCACCGTCAACGGGGCGCAAAAGCCCGCCGGGAAACCGCCATGAAGCGCTCACCGAGTCCGGTGCCGGCGGCGCTGCTGTGCCTGGCGGCGCTCGGCGCCAATGGCCAGGCGGCGGCGCATCGCGCGCAGACGGTCGGTGATCTGACCGGCCGGCCGGTCGCCGTCGAAGCGAACGCGCCGCAAGGCGTCGATCTTGCCAAGGCGATGGCGAGCTACCGGCGTTTTCTCGATCTGAACGCCGGCGATGCCCGGCTGCGCGCCGAGGCGCTGCGCCGGCTCGGCGACCTGCATCTGGAAGGCTCGACGTCGCTGCGCATCCAGCGCGAACTCGAGACCAACCAGGTGCTTCAAGCCGACGATGCGATCACGCTTTATCACGCGCTGCTCGCGAAGTATCCGCATTACGCGCTCGCCGACGAGGTGCTCTATCAGCTGGCGCGCGCCTACGACACGGCCGGTCGATCGAAGCGGGCGCTCGCAACCCTGGATCGGCTCGTGCGGGAGTATCCGCACAGTCGCTACATCGACGAGGCGCAGTTCCGCCGGGGCGAGATGCTGTTCGCGGCGGGTCGTTACGCCGGCGCGCAAAGGGCCTACCAGGCGGCGATCCACTTCGGGCCGGACTCGGAGTTCTACAGCCAGAGCCAGTACATGCTCGGCTGGTCCTTGTTCAAGCAGAACGAGAATACCGCATGCCTCGCGCCCTTCGCGGCGGTTCTCGACGGCGTGCTGGTTTCCAGGGACCACACCGATGCGCTGCTGCGCATGAGTTCCTTGAGCCGTCCGAACCGGGAGTTGGTCGACGACAGCCTGCGCGCCATGTCGATCGCGTTCTCCTACGCCGACGGCGCGAAGAGCATCGGCGAGTTCCTGGGCGGCATGAAGCCGAAGCCCTACGCGTCTCTGTTGTATTCGCGGCTCGGCGACCTGTACCTGAAGAAGCAGCGCTACACGGATGCCGCCGACGCCTATCGGGCGTTCGTCGTCCGCGATCCGCGCAGCGAGCAGGCGCCGCTCCTGCAGATGAAGGCAATCGGTGCCTACGCGCGCGGCGGTTTCCCGCAGCTCGTGTTGAAGGCGAAGCGGGAGTTCGTCGACGACTATGCGTTCGGCACGCCGTACTGGCAGGGGCGCGAGCCTGCGCAGGAGCCGCGGGTGGTCGCCGAACTGAAGACGAATCTGCACGATCTGGCCCAGTACTACCAGGCCCGGGCGCAGCGCAAGCATGACGCGGCCGATTACCAGGCCGCGGCGGGCTGGTATCGCCGCTACCTCGCGGCATTCCCGCACGCCAAGGATGCGGCGAAGGCGAATTTCCGGCTTGCCGACACTCTGTTCGGGGAGAAGCACTACCTCACGGCCGCCCAACAGTATGAACACAGCGCCTATGGCTACGGGGCGAATCCGCAGGCGGCGGCGGCCGGCTACGCTGCGATCGTCGCTTACGACGATGCGGCACAGGCGGCGGGCGGCGCGGCGGCCGATTCGGTGCGACACCTGTCGGTCGCGAGCTCCTTGCGCTTCGCCGCAGCCTTCCCGCAGGACCCGCGCACCGCGCAGGTGCTGGCGCACGCGGTCACCACGTTGTTCCAGGAAAAACGCTATACGCGCGCCACGGCGGCGGCGCACGAACTGCTCGCGCTGCGTCCGAGCGTCGATGCCGCGACCCAGCGCCTCGCCTTCACGGTCATCGGCGATTCGGCCTTCGCGCAGGGCGCCTTTGTGCGGGCCGAGGCCGCTTATCGCAGCGATGAGGCCTTGATGGCGGCCAACGACCCGCAGCGTCCGGCCATCACCGACCGGCTCGCCGCCTCGATCTACCGGCAGGGCCAACAGCGGGATGCGGCGGGCGATCCGAAGGCGGCGATCGCCGATTTTCTGCGCGTCGGGCAGCTTGCGCCGACCTCGAAGATCCGCGCCAACGCCGATTTCGATGCGGCGGCGCTGTTGATCCGCGCCAAGCACTGGCGGCGCGCGATCGCCGCGCTCGAGGATTTTCGCGGCAATTTCCCGCACAGTCCCCTGCAGGAGGAGGTGACCCGCAAGCTCGCCGTGGCGTACGCGCACGCCCAACAGCCGGCGAAGGCGGCGACCGAGTATGAGCGCCTGTCGACGGCGCCGAGCGAGTCGGCCGCGGTGCAGCGTGAGGCGACGCTCGAGGCCGCCGAACTCTACGGCAAGGCGGGCAATCCGGACCGGCAACGGCTGATGCTGAAGGCGTTCTTGAAACGTTTCCCCGAGCCCCTCGACCCGGCGATGGAGGCACGCAACGAACTTCGCAAGCTCGCCGCCCGGCGCGGCGATGGCGCCGCCGAAACCCGCTGGTTGAAGAACATCGTCGCCGCCGATCGCGCCGCCGGTGCGTTGCGCACGCCGCGCAGCCGTGCGCTCGCGGCCGAGGCGATGCTGCGCCTCGCCGCGCCCTTGCGTGATGCGTTCGACCGCATCCGGCTCGTTTCGCCCTTGAAGCGCTCGCTGCTGCGCAAGCGCGACGCGATGCAGGCGGCGCTGCGGGCCTACACCGAGGCGGCCGGCTACCAGGTCGCAACGGTCACGACCGAAGCGACCTTTGAGAGCGGCGAACTTTATCGGCGGCTCAGCCGGGACTTGAGGCATTCGCAACGCCCCGCGAACCTCTCGAAGAACGATCTCGCCGAATACAACGTGATCCTCGATGAACAGGCGATTCCGTTCGAGAATCAGGCGATCAAGCTCTATGAGATCAACGCGGCGCGCACGCGCCGGGGAATCTACGACCGCTGGGTGCGCAAGAGCTTCGCCGCTCTGGCGAAGCTCGACCCGGCGCGCTACGACAAGGTGGAATTCAGTGAACCGCTGGTCGAGACGATTCGTTAGCGCCACAGCGCTCGCGCTGCTCAGCGCCTGCAGCGCCGCACCGCGCCGACCGCCGGCGCGGGCTGCCGTTGTTGAAAGGCCCGCCGCCGCGGTCGCGCATGCGCCGGCACTCGTCCCGGTGCCCGCACCGGCGGCTGCCGGCTACGCGACCGCGCTTGCGGCGATCAAGGCCGGCCGGAGCGTGGACGCGGAGCTCGAGTTGAAGACGCTGGCGATGCAATACCCCCGGTTGAACGGACCGATCCTCAACCTCGGCATTCTGTACCTTAACTCCGCGCGGCTGCCGGCGGCGGAGGCCGCATTCAGGCGCGTGATCGGGCGCGATCCGCGCAATGCGGTCGCGAACGACGAACTCGGCATCGTCCTGCGAAGGCTCGGCAAGTTTCAGGCCGCCGAGCGCGCCTACCAGCGCGCCATTGCCGCGCAGCCGGACTATGCGCCGGCACACTTGAATCTCGGCATTCTGTACGACCTGTACCTCGGCGAGCCGCACAAGGCGCTCGCGCAGTATCAACGCTACCTCGCGATCGCGGGCGGGCAAAAACAGGTCGAGAACTGGGTGATCGAGTTGCGGCGACGGATCGGCGCGCCCGCCTCGCCCGTTGCGAAGCCGAAGGAGCCGACATGAGAGCCGTCTATCGATCGATGTTGCTCGCCGCGGCCGTCGCGCTCTGCGCGACCGCCGTCGCGGGCACGCCGAGCGCGCCCGCGAAAGCCAAGCCCCTCAAGCACCCGGGCAAGAGCGATTTCATCGCCCTCGGCACGACGACGGTGACCGGCAACAAGGAATTGCCGAAAGTCATGTACATCGTCCCGTGGCGCAAGTCGAACCTCGGCAACCTCGGCGGCAGACCGGACAACAGCCTGCTCGACCAGGTGCTTGCGCCGGTCGACCGGGACGTCTTTAGGCGGAAGGTGGCGTATTACGACGCCCTGGCCTCGGCACCGCAGGGTGAGAAGTGAGTCATAGCCGATTTTACGGAATCTGGTTGAATCCGGTCGATGGATCGGTGGAACAATCCTCAGGAGCACGCAGATGCATTTCATGAATTCGGTCGTCAATTTCTTCAGGGATGGAGGCGTGTTTCTCTACCCGCTCGCGTTGATCTTCGTCGTCGGTGTCGCGATCGCGATCGAGCGATTCGTCTATCTGACCCGCGAGACGGTGCGCAACCGCGGCCTCTGGGAGGCGCTCGTACCGGCGCTCAGCGCGGGCAATTTCAAGCAGGCGCTCGCCCTGACCCAGGATTCGAAGGCGTCGATCGCGACGATACTGAACTACGGCGTCGCCCGCGCCGCGAGCGCGCGCCGGCGCGATGATGTCGAGAAGGCGATGGACGAAAGCCTCCTCGAGGTGATTCCGCGGATCGAGAAGCGCACGCATTTTCTCTCCTCGCTCGCGAACGTCGGCCTGTTGATCGGCCTGCTCGGCACGATCACCGGCTTGATCGAGGCGTTCAGCGCGGTCGCGACCGCGAATCCCGCCGACAAGGCGAGCCTGCTCGCCGCCTCGATCTCGGTGGCGATGAACAATACCGCCTCGGGCCTCGCGGTGGCGATCACCCTGCTGCTCTCGCACATGTTCCTCGAGGCGAAGACCACCTCGTTGATCGACAGCCTCGAGATCGCTTCGGTGAAGTTCCTGAATTCGATCACGGAACGCCAGGTGGATCCGGCACCGGCACCACAGGCGGGCGTGCCGCGCCCGGGTGCGGCGGTGCGCGGCGCGACCTGAAGGTCATGAAGTCGAAATCCACACGTCTCGTCCGGCGCAATCACGAGCGCTATCACCGCGGGCGGGACGATCTGAACATCGTGCCGATGATCGACATGATGGTGATCCTGGTGTTCTTCCTGATATTCACCGCGGTGTTCTCGAAGACCAACATCCTGCCGTTGAATCTGCCGTCGAACGCCGCGCCGGGTGCGCCCCTGCCCAAGGGCCTGAAGCTCGAGGTGATCATCCGTCCGGGGGACATCCTCGTGAACGACCGAAATTCCGGCCCGCTCAAGGACATCGTCAACCGCGCCGGCGCCTATGACTACGCGGGGCTCTCGGTGTTCATGCGCACCGTCAAGGAGCAGTTTCCGGACATGCGGGATGCGACGGTGCTGCTTGGACCGAATGTGCCCTACGACGTGCTGGTGCAGGTCATGGACGCGGTGCGGGTCTATCAACTGCCGGTCGCGCCGTTCTCGAAGGCCCCATTGTTCCCGGACATCTCGATCGGGGATGCGCCCAAATGACCCCTTACCGCATCAAGCGGCACCGCAAGCGCCTGCACGGCGGCAGCCATTACGCGCTGGTGCCGTTCATCGACATGATGACGATCCTGGTCGTCTTCCTCCTCGCGCACACCGCCGACGTCGATCTGCTGCCGAACACAAGGAGCATTCCGATCCCGCAATCCTTGTCGCAGCAACCGCCGCATCCCTCGGTGGTCGTGATGGTGACGAGCCGTTCGATCTATGTCGACGGGCGCTTGGTGGGCCGCATCGGCGATTTGGTCGCGGGCCCGGATCCGGTGATCGAGCCGTTGAAGGCCGCTCTGTCGGCGCCGGACGACGGCACGCTCATCGCCACCGCGAAGCAGGCGCCGGCGAAGCGCGAGGTGACGATCATGGGCGACAAGCACATGCCGTACAGCGTGCTCAAGAAGATCATGATGAGCTGCAGCGCGGCCGACTACGACAAGGTCTCGCTCGCGGTCGTGCAGCGCGAAAGGGCGCAACCTCAAGGGGCGGCGACTTAAAATGGCCGCGGCAACGTTCAACCCGTATTTCCGGCGGTTCGACCTGCCCTGGTCGCCGAACGAGGAGATCGAGCGCCGATTTCGCTTGATCCTGCGCACCCTCGTCATCGTGTTCGGGCTGTGCGCCGTCATTCTGCCGTTCCTGCCGCATCATCCCCAGGTCATCAACACGCTCGCCCCGCCGCCACCTGTGGCGGCGGGGAGAGCGTG